>JAESTW010000066.1 GCA_016763395.1 Kofleriaceae bacterium | reverse complement strand
GGATTGTTGTTGTGGGGGAGCCTGGGTTGTAGTGGGGGTGATGGGGGGAGTACTACTGATGGCGGCAATGGTGGTTCCGACGGTAGGGGAACTAGTATCGACGCCGGCTCTACCCCGATTGATGCTGCAGCTAGCGTCGACGCCAGGTCTCCCGTGGATTGCTCATCATTGACTGCGCTGCCAATCACAGCGACGAATCTCACAGGGTTTTCCGGTTCTGAGGACTTTGCATTCGATGCTGAGGGCAATCTCGCTAGCAACCGAGACGGCAATGTCACCAAGCAGCCCAAGACCGGAGCCAGTAGCCTCTTTTCTCCCAACATCGGCTCGGAGACGGCAGGGACACGGTATTTGAGCAATGGTGATTTGATCATAGCGCAAGTAGAGAATGGCGAACTCTTGCGAATACGGCCCAATGGGAGTTCTGACACGATACTAACTGGCATTGCATATCCCAACGGCGTCGAAGTCGATAGAGATGACTTTGTCTACGTAGCCGAGCATGATGCGGGACGAATCCGCAGAGTAAATCCGAATACAGGGGCTTTTACCGTGATCGCGACTGGCCTTACGAACCCCAATGGTTTGTCCTTTTCCCCCGACTACAAGACTTTGTACGTAAACAGTTTTGGCGGCGGAACGATTCATAAAATCACCGTGGACGCGCAAGGTGCTTGGTCATCCCCCGAACTTCTCGGAGATATCTTTGATGGAAGTGGCGGTCCAGGTGGTCAGCGCGGCGGCTTGGATGGCATGGCGGTTGATGCTTGTGGCAACGTGTATGTGACCGAATTTGAGGTCGGCTTCATCTGGCGTTTTACTCCCGAAGGGCTCCGCGAAAAGGTGATTGAATTGCCAAGCTTCTGGATTCCCAATATGCATTGGGGCTCGGGAATAGGCGGCTGGGACGAAACGATTCTCTACGTGATGGATCGAGATGAAGGTCGGCTATTTGAACTCGACCTCGGAATCAGTGAGAAGGAACGAGTGTTCCCATAATGAGACAAATACGCAATATAGCTATCACAAAGACTGTGATGCTACTCTCGCTTTCACTCGCGATAACGAGCTGTGGGGATGATGTATCCGGAGAATCCTGTGAAATCGAGGGCGCAACGCCTATGTATTTGCAAGCGCTCGGTTGCGAGAGTGACTTCGCAGAGTTGGCTTCAGCACCTCTCGTTTCGACCATTCCCGGAGCCCGCTCTCTCAAAACGGTTCTGGATCGGGCTGACGACGATCAGCTCTACTTTCAAAACAGCAAGAACTGCAAGATTCATCACGAGTTCGCCAGTGAGTTTCTCTCCGGCGATGGGCTGCCTTTTGTCGGCACCCTGCAACAGTTCAATACGATTGAGTACTATTCTCCCGATCGACGGTTTGTGCTGGGAGCCGTGACCCGCTATGAAGGTCCCAAACTGTGGGTCTGGGAGGTGTCTCCCTATGACACCGCGACCGCAGATATGATCGTTCGAGCCTATCGGAAAATTGCCCAAAATTCGTTCTTCGGGGATGAACTAGCATTTCATCCGACATCAGAAAATGTCGCAAGAGTATTGCCGGATTTGCCGAAAGACATTCAAGTTGTATCCACAAGCGAGATTTTTGCCGGGGTCGAGTACCAGCCTCTCAATTTGGCAGAAACCTATGGACGACTGCGCTTTATGAAAGCAGATACGTTGGATGAAGCGTACCCTAGCTTCCGTGATCTGGTGGTACTCGACAAGGTCCCCAATGATATCTCGGTTGTCGCAGGAATTGTTACGGAAGAATTTCAAACCCCTCTTTCCCACATCAATGTTCTATCTCAAAACCGAAAAACCCCGAACATGGGACTTCGTGGAGCCACAACCAATTCCGAGCTAATGGCCTTAGATGGGAAATGGGTAAAACTCGTAGTTGGAGCGTTAGATTGGACGATTGAAGAGGTGAGTAAAGAGGCTGCAGATACTTGGTGGGAAGAGCATAAACCTGGCGCGGTCCAGGTTCCAGATTTAGATCTCAGTGTTACCGAGATGAGTGATATGGAAACGCTGCTTGATACTAGCTTGGAGCAACGAGCTCGAATCAAAAAAGCGATTCCTGCCTTTGGTGGCAAGGCGAGCCACTATGCGGAGTTGGCAACGGTACCGGGAGTTCCGGTTCCCAAAGCGTTTGGAATTCCGATTTACTACTACGATCAGTTTATGAAGGAAAACGGGTTTGATAGCCGTGTGGAGACTCTGCTCGCCGACTCTACATTCCAGAGCGATCCCATGGTTCGCGATGAAGAGTTGCGCAAACTTCGCAGTGATATGAAGGCGGCACCGATCAACGCAGAATTTATCGCAGCACTCACCGCCAAGTTGCAATCTCAATACCGTGGAATCCGTATGCGCTTTCGCTCGTCGACAAACGCCGAGGATTTGGAAGGATTTACCGGCGCCGGACTTTACACATCCAAGAGCGGGGATCTAAATGACCCGGACAAACGAATCGAGGATGCGATCCGAAAGGTCTGGGCAAGTGTATGGTTTTTCCGGGCATTCGAAGAGCGCGCGTTTCGCAGCATTGCGCATCTAAAGGTGGGTATGGCGCTTCTGGTTCATCGCTCCTTTCCCGATGAATATGCCAATGGCGTGGCAATTACCGCGAATATTTTTGATAGTAGCGGACAAAACCCCGCCTTTTATATCAACGTGCAGCGTGGTGAGGCGTCGGTGGTCATACCTGAAGCCGGCGTGCATAGTGACGAAATCCTCTACCAGTATTACAACGAAGGACAGCCCGCTCAGTACTTGCGCCACTCCACCGAAGTTTCACAGGGGGAGAATGTCCTTTCGCTCTCACAACTCTTTGCTGTGGGGCAAGCACTCGATGCGATTCATAGGCACTTTGCCGAGAGCTATGGCGGTGACCCAAATCAATTTTATGGCATGGATGTGGAATTCAAATTCGACGACTTGACGCCCGGTGGTGAGATTGAATTGCAAGTCAAGCAGGCGAGGCCTCATCCCGGCCGAGGACAAACATCGCCGGAGACAGGCGGCGGCAAGTGTGTAAAGTAATTTCCAACAAGGTGAGTTTTGTGATGTACCGAATGATTGTAGCTGCGTTTCTATGTGTTCCGATGGCTTGTGGTGATGGCGGAGGCGGGAGCGATACCGATGGTGGTGGCCCGGATGCCAACTCTGCCGGTTGCGGTTTGTCCGGTTCTGGAACCTCCGATCTCGAACTGCGCGGAATTTGTGCGCAAGATAAGTTACTAGGATCCGTCATTTTGGAATTGCAGGATGACTTCTCTTATTTGGATGCCAAGATCTCCGACACGGTTTTGCCTAGCAGTGTCCGAACCGAAGAAATGAGCATGGCGGGATGTCGTTTGATGCGGAAACGAAATCCATTTTGCAGTCCAACATGCGGAATGGAAGAAGCCTGCAACTTCGACGGGGAATGCGTGGCGTATCCAAAACGGCTCGACGTTAGCGAAATCTGTGTCGCTGGGTTGGCAGAGTCGTACATTATGACGGCTGAGGCACCGGGCTTTCACTATTTCAACACACAGCTTGAGCATCCTGCCTTCGCCGGAGGTGAGCGAATTGAAGTTCGGAGTCCAGGAGGATCTCTTGGAAGTATAGAACTGGCGGGTGTTGGCGTTACAAAAATAAAAACCGATGACTCGCAATGGACGGTTGAGGATGGCAAAGATCTAGCCGTGTCGTGGACGACATCTGCGAACAACTCTCACTCCTCTATATATATCACCATCAATGTTGACCAGCATGGCAGCTCCCCTCTTCTTCTCGAATGTGAGTTGCCTGACACTGGGAGTGCCTCGATTCCCTCTGCACTAATAAACGAGTTGCTTACCTCAGGGATATCCGGCTTTCCGGTCGGGAAGATCGAGCGGCGAACGGCGGACTCTATCGCCGTGCCGGGTGGTTGTGTTGAGTTCCTCGTTCGGTCTCCAGCAACGGTAGCGGTTCGAGTCGCGGGGCATACACCCTGCACGCGAGATGATCAGTGTCCGAGCGGACAGACTTGTAACCTCCAACAAGAAACATGTGAATAAGTACCCAACAAAGATAGAACGCAATGACAGTACATAATAGTAAGAAATTGGAACGACGTGGATTTATAGGCGTGGCACGATCTGCGTTGTTACTTGTTGGTACAATAGGACTCGTCACAGCCTGTGAAGGTGGCTCTGGCGATAGCCCCAATAATGGCGACGGCGGAAGTACGATCGACGGCGGAAGTACTACCTCAGACGCAGGTCCGTCGGATGCCGCTGCCACCAGGCCGGACGCTAGTCCTCCGAGCGCGGCCTGCGACAATCTCCCAGACCTTCCCATCGCTGTTACAGCATCTGCTTGGCGTCCTAGTGAGGATTTCACCTTCGACAAAAAAGGGAATCTATGGGGAGTCTCTGTCAAAGATCTGGCCTTACATAGGATAAGAAAAGACGGCACTCGTTCTGTAATCCTTCCCAACGTCTCTAGCTGGGGGCGTGGCATAAGATTTTTACCTAGCGGTGATTTGGTCGTTGCTGAGCCTGACGATGGTTCTCTTCTGCGAATAACGGTGGAAGGTACAAGTTCGGTCGTCTTGGGAAATGTCGCAGATCCAAATGGCATCGCGATCCACCCAAACGGAATGGTGTATCTCACCAGTGGCGGAGGAATTTTGTATCGAATTGACCCAGATACAGGGGCGAATACCCATATCGTTAGCAACGGTCCAAGTCTAGATGGAATCTCCTTCAGTCGAGACTATCGCACGCTGTACTACAATACCGAAGGCGGCACCGTGTTTTCGATGCCTGTTGATTCTGACGGTATTCCCGAGGGTGCGGGGCAAGTCTACGTCACACTTCCCAAAATAGAGATACTCGATGGAATGGCGGTCGACGATTGCAACAACCTTTATGTGGTTGAGATGTCCGGAATCGTGTGGCGTGTAACACCAGGAAAAGTGATCGAGAAAGCTGTAGAACTGGAGCCTGGCATTGGATTTATTTGCGCGCTAAATTTTGGAAGTGGTGTCGGAGGTTGGGATGCCAATACGCTGTACATCATGGATCTCGGTGGCCAGATTTACGCCGCACCGATAGGAATTGGCGGTGCCCCCTAGCCGAATTGTTGGGCCCCGATCGATTGGGGATAGTTCTGGGACCGTGGATTTCGCCACAAGACCAGCTATGGCTTGAGTTCGAACGGCGCTTTACTACTGCAAGGCCAGACCGTGGTAAAGCGCGCACCACCCATGGGTGACTCGGTCGCCGCCACGCTGCCCCCGTGCCACGCTAAAATTCGCTTCACAATCGCCAGACCGAGCCCTGTACCTCCATGCGCACGACTCCGACTATCATCGAGCCTGGTAAATGCATCCCAGATTCGCGCACGTTCATCCACTGGAATACCGGAACCGTCATCCACATGGATGGAGACACCGCCAGGACGGAGTTCCAACGACACTACGACATGTTCGCAAGAATGACGAATGGCGTTGAGCTGCACACAACTAGGTACTATTCTCAGATCTTCGTCGAAAGAAGTGAGAGCGCGTAAACTGCCTGTCATAAACGTCTCCGATACACCGGAGGCAAAATGCCTGGGATGCTCAGCACAATGCAGCCTCTAGGAAGCGAAGTCAGTGGAGATTTGGTATCGACCGATCTGCATGTCTATACAAAGTGCCGCTCCGGTGGTGCAGAGATACTGTAGAACTATTCCCGCCTACGAAGCCCGCCCCTAGGTCGTGGCAAGCCGTGTTTGCGACGGATTGAGCGTGCTGGATGCGACTGAAGGCAATCGTTCGAGCGTGTGGGCGAAAGAAACTGATTCATTAAACTTGATTTCGTACTTCCTGAACGCTTCGGTCATCGTTGCTCACGACTCTGAGATAGTGATTCGGTGCGCATGAGGGATTTCACACGATGGTTGGGCAGGTATGTGTTGTCGTTGCGCCTTGGCGAGGGTATGAATATTGGACCATGCGTTCCGTACGACGATTCGAGACGGCCTATCTGAGAGCCCTCTTTCTATTGCTATTCTTCACTCTCGCATGCAATTCCGCCCAAGTTCCCTCGAGCGATGACTCTGACACACGAGGCTCCGATGCGGGCTCCCTTCCCGTGGTTCGAGTGCTCTTCGTGGGCAATAGCTACACCAGCGTCCACGACCTGCCACGAGTGGTGGCGACACTGAGCTTGTCGGAGCAATCACTAGTTCGACTGGATGTGGGAATGTACGCCCCCGGCGGCCAAACCTGGGAAGGCCATGATGCCGACCCGACGCTTGTCGAGAGGTTGGCTGAAGGCTGGGACTATGTCGTCCTTCAAGATCAGAGCCAACAAGCGTTTTCGTTTCAGGGTGTGAAGCCCGCCTTGATCTCGCTCGATGCCAAGGTGAGGGCTGTGGGCGCGCAGAGTCTCCTGTACATGACGTGGGCCAGAAGTCGGACACTGGTTGGTGGGCTATCAGCCTTTGAGCAAAACATTGAGCTAAACGGCTACTATCAGGAGGCAGGAGAATCGATTGCCGCTCCCGTTGCCCCGGTTGGCCGCGCGTGGGAACGAGTGCTGCGAGACCCAAACCGCACACTTCACTCAGCGGATAGCTCCCACCCCACAGAGCTTGGCACCTACCTGGCTGCGTGTGTTCTCTTCGAGACCTTGACCGGCGCAACCGCAATCGGAGCCGGCGATGGAGGCCTTGCTATCACCGATGCAGATGCGGCGTACTTACAGGAAGTTGCTGCAGAGACATTGCGAGTTCGTGTGCGCCCAACTCCACCGCTACTCGGACACTGGCCGCTTACTGGCGCAAGTGGCAATGACCTCATCACCAGTGATGGCGTCGTGTTGGGTGAGCTCAAGGGCCCTCGCTCGGGTACACGCTTCGCTGGTGGGTTTGGTGCCATACCGTACTTCGAAGGAACTCGAACTCCACACATCACCGTTTCGATCCACGCTCATCGCGACGATTGGGCTTCGCCCACGCCGCATGCATTTCTTGCAGAGACGTTGGTGGGCCGCTTTGAAGCCTACGAACTTTCCCAGTTCGGAACAACGCTGTCCGCGGAGGTGTACACCAGCGATCAACCGACGCTCGATCCCATCCTCTTCGACGTATCGGCCCTGGCCTCCGGGTGGCATCACCTTGCTTTGACGTATAACGGAAGCACATACGCACTGTGGGTTGATGGGGCTGAGGTTGGGAACGC
>JAESTW010000750.1 GCA_016763395.1 Kofleriaceae bacterium | reverse complement strand
GCACTTCTGAAAAAGTACGACCTGTACGCAAAGAAGTCATGGGGGCAACTTTCTTGTTTCTGAGCGGGTCTATCGCGCGATTGTCGACGCCACCGTGAAGTCTACCTTTGCCACGGTGGTCGAGGTTGGATCGGGGCTGGGAACGTTGACAATGCGCCTTGCACAACGCTTACCGGACGGTCAGCTTGTTGCGGTAGAGCGTGAGCCGGACATGCTCATGGTCCTAAAGGCTGAACTGGGCGAACTCGACAATGTCGATATTCACGCCGCTGACGCGATGAAGTACGACTACGGCGCGATTGCGAAGTGGCGTGCTGAGAAGATCGCGGTTTGTGGCAACTTGCCGTACCAGATTGCCTCACAGATTCTGTTTAGGTTGCTCGATCAGCGTGAGCATATTACCCATGTAGTTGCCATGATTCAAAAGGAGATGGCGGACAGGATGGTCGCTCCAGCTGGAATTAAGGCATACGGTGCTCTGACTGTTATCATGAGTGCGTATGCGGATATCAGCACGGTTGTGCAGGCCAGCGCCGAGGATTTCAGCCCGCCGCCGAGAGTCAATTCAACAGTAATTAAGCTCGAGATGCTAGACAAACCGCGTGCTCCGATCTCGGACAGCAAGGAGTTTTCTTCGGTTGTACATGCTGGATTTGCACAGCGCCGAAAGACTCTGCGAAACTCTCTGCAATCCAAATACGACAAAGAAATTGTTTTGGGCGCGCTCGATCATGTCGGGATCGACGGTGGACGGCGCGGCGAAACTCTTTCGGTCGAGGAGTTCGCTGCTCTGACGGAGAGTATTCTGCTCGCTACAGAAAGTCGCGATGCCTGAGCTGCCCGAGGTTGAGACGGTCCGAAGAACCCTCAGTCCGATTCTCGGGGCAAAGGCAGAAAAAGTTTGGTGGTCAGGCAAGAATCTGAGGCTGAACAAACCCTTTGACTTGGCTGCGATTAAAGAAGCGAGTGAAGGCGCAACTCTTGAATCGGTAGACCGAATTGGCAAATATCTCATTCTGTACTGGAAGGGCAGAAAACAGGCAGTACTGGTGCATTTGGGTATGAGCGGCCGACTGCGGTACTTTGAGGGCGAAAGCGAGCGCCCCAAGCATACCCACGTCGAGTGGTCACTAAAGGACGGCCGGATCTTGCGTTTCTCCGACCCAAGACGATTCGGACAAGTGGAGACGCTGCAACGCGGGCAAGAACGCGAGCATGCTTCCTTGACCAAACTCGGGCCCGATCCTTTAACTGATGGCATCGACCCTTCCTACTTTTATCAGGGCTGCAAACGCCGGGGTCGGAGTATCAAACTTGCTCTCTTGGACCAGAGCCTGGTGGCCGGACTTGGGAATATTTACGTCAGCGAAGCTCTTTGGATGGCGAAGATACATCCGACGCGCATCGCCAAAACTCTATCGAAAACGCGCTGTGAAAACTTGCGCAAGGCGAGCCTGGAGGTGCTAGATCGGGCACTAGAGCATGGCGGCACGAGTCTCAAAGACTTTGTGTCGGCCGAGGGACACGCCGGTGAGCACTCGCACTACCTCTGGGTCTACGACCGGGAAGGCAAGCCCTGTCCGAACTCGGAGTGTCCGGGAGTCATTCGCCGAATTGTGCAACAGGCGCGGGCTACCTTCTACTGCCCGCGCTGCCAACGCTAGTAGGTTGGCTAGCGTACCAAAGGGACCCTACTCCATTGGAGTGCCATCGACCGGCAAGAGCAACGCGTCAATCATGCGTTTGGTATTCAAGAACTTCTTGGCAGCTGCTTGAACACGCTTGGAAGACACCCGCTCGACTGACTTGTCAATCTCGAGAAGCTTTGTCGGGTCCGTACCATACCGGTAGTGGTTCTGAAGTCCGCGAAGCCACCAGTAGTTCTCTTTCGAATCGGTCTGGTAACTGCGTCGTCGTTTTTCCTTCAGCTTGGTGATGATCTCTTTGCTCGCGCCCTTCTTCTTGATCTCTGCGACTACCTGAAACACTGCCTTCTTCAGCTTGTCCGCGTTTGCAGGCGCACAACCAAAGCCGATTTGAAATGCGTAACGCTGCTTTGGACGCCGGCTGATCCCACCGCCAGAAAAGACTCCGTAGACGCCCCCCATGTCTTCACGCAGTACTTCACGTAAGCGGATGCGCAACACTTGACTAAGCATCTCGAGATCGTCTTGCTTCTCCCAGGACCACTTCTCATCGCCGTGCATGGTGAGATAGACAAAGCTCTTTGGCTCAGTCCCCGCCTTTGTCCGAATCTTCTTGAGCCCCTTTGGACGCTTTACGCCAATGTCCTTCCACTTCTCGTTTCGTCCTGTTGCCGGAAGACTCGCGACATAGGTTTCGATCAGTGGCCGAAATTTCGCCTCATCAATGTTGCCCACAAAGACGAAAGTGAAGTCTCCAGCATCTGCGAATCGTTCTTTGTAGATTTCAAATGCCTTGTCCTGCGAAATGTTCTCAAGCATCTCGAGTGTGGCTGGCAAGTAGCGCATGTGGTTGCCCGCAGCCATTGCCGAGACCTCATCGAAGAACACACTCTCGGGGTTGAGCTTTCGGTTCCGAACCCACTCCTGTTGGTTTGCCTTCCAAGCTGCAAAGTCGGCTTTGTCTTTTCGCGGTGCAGTGAATCGCAAGTGTAAAAGTTGAAACATCGTTTCGAGATCTGCTGCGGATGCCCGGCCACTTACGCTTTCTTCAAGTTCTCCAATACCGACGCGGGCGCTAGCAATCTTTCCGGACAAAAGTTTTGTTAAAGCAACTTCTGAGTGCTTGCCTATCCCGCCGTTTGCTACAATCGAAGATGCAAAGCGGGCCGACGGGTAGTCTTTGTCGCCAACTAGCGAATGGCCGCCAGGTGAAAATCCGCTCATTAGAATAGTGTCGTTTTTGAATTCGGTTGGCTTAAGAATTACTCGGGCGCCGTTGGATAGCGTCCATACCGTAACGCCAATCGCATCGACCTTCTCGATCTTGGTGATGGTTCCAGCCTTTGGCTTGCCGTCCATTAATGGCCCGTCAACAACAACGTCTTTGTAGGGCTTGAGAGTCTTGCCAACAACAGAGTCAACTTTGGCAAGTACAGCGGCCTGAGTTGGCATTTTGGCCTTCGCGGGCCCACTCACGAGAACTACACGATTCTCTTTGCTGGTCCACTCACGGGCCATCCGGTTGAGCTCTTCTAAGGTGTAGGTAGGAAGAACCTCCTCTGCAATTCGGAGCTCGTGGGCGATACCGGGCATCATTTCTTGTTCAAGAAAATTTCTTAGAATTTCTGCAGCAAACTGACTCGAATCAGTTTTCTCGTGTTCGAGAACGGATTGTTGGAAGCCCCGAAGAACGCCGGCCTTGGCACGCTCAAGCTCTGTCGCCGTGAAGCCGTGCTGGTTGACTCGCTCCACTTCTGTTACCAACACATCAATCACATCTTGCACACGACCTTGTTTTGCCATCGCCCAAAGTGAGAATTGGTCGGTGGACCGCGCCCACCCGCCAGTCGATGATGCTGCGAACATAAAGGGTGATTTTGGTGTCTGGCCAATCTCTCTAAAGCGCTCGTTGAGCATGCTGTGGTAGAGCGACTCCGCGATGTTTCTTCGATAGTCCGATTTTGTTATCTCAGGCCGGTGTGGCATCTTATTGATGATCTGTACACTGGTTCTTGTCATCTCTGGATCGGTCTCAATCGATACGATAGTCTCTGAGTGCGTTGGTACAGTGACAGGTTTTCGTTCGCGCACATTCCCGGCAGGATTTTTTAGTGTGCTAAAACGCTCCTTAATCATCGCTTCCATCTCGTCCGGATCGAAGTCTCCAACCGCAACAACTACCATTAAGTCCGGGCGGTACCACTCCTCGTAAAAGCGTCTGAGCGCAGAAACTGGAGCCGTTTCGAGAATCTCCTTCTTGCCAATGGGCAGCCGCTCTGCGTACTTCGAGCCTTTGAACATCAGTGGGAATTGTTTGTCGAAGATTCTCTCACTCGCGCCACGACCCAGCCGCCACTCTTCGATGACAACACCGCGCTCTTTTTCGACTTCCTCGGGATCGAGCGTAATCGCATAGGACCACTCGTGCAAAATATCGAGCCCCTTCGCCAGAGTCTCTTTGCTGTCCGTAGGTACCTGCAGCATGTAGACCGTCTCATCAAAGGATGTGTAGGCATTTACATCAGCGCCGAAGGACATGCCGATGCTCTCTAGGTAGTTGACGATCGCCATCTTCTCAAAGTGCTTGGTTCCGTTGAACGCCATGTGCTCCAGAAAGTGAGCGAGCCCGCGCTGATCCTCGTCTTCCAATACAGAGCCAGCATTTATAGCGAGCCGCAGCGACGCCCGTGCCTCTGGTTTGTGATGTTGCTTGATGTAGTAGGTCAGTCCGTTCTCAAGTTTGCCAACTCGAATGTCTGGATCAATGGGAAGCGCCGCTTCCACCACTGCTTCATCCACGAGTGAATTGATTGTGCGGCCAGTGCTTTCAGCTGGCGTGCTAGAGCCACCACAGCCGAAGGCCAGTAGCAGCGAGAATAGGGAGGTTTTCGCAAGTTTCATGGGTATTGAGTAGCATTGTGACAGAGAGGTGAAGAGAGGCAACCGTGGATACCAGAAATATTCGCAGTCTTACGATTCGCGAGGTGATGCAGCAGTCTATGTCCGTGTCCGGGTAGATCATTCAACCTAAGTTTGAAAAAAGTGAAGCTATAACGCAACAAGCTGAAGTTGAGGTTGTCAATGACAGGCGGCTGGTGTCGCGCCTGGCTTCAGAAACTGAGTCGATCGAGACTGGCAGGGATTTCGGTAAGTGGATACTATTCCAAGCGTGACCTTCCAGCCCTTTCTAGTACTCTACACAGGTGTTGTCTTCCTTCTTCTTGCCATCAATGGTGAAGCAGCGTTGGCGCAAGAAGAGCCACAGGTGGCACCCGCTAAAACTTCCACGGAACTTGTGTCATACCAAAATGTCGACGCAGCGACTGTCCGAGTGTTTGCCATTGGCAAGGTCGGTGTGG
Organism: Kofleriaceae bacterium; assembly: GCA_016763395.1. Classification (GTDB taxonomy): domain Bacteria; phylum Myxococcota_A; class Polyangia; order Haliangiales; family Haliangiaceae; genus NORP324. Next base: position 293 of record JAESTW010000750.1, on the reverse strand, counting down.
AGAAAATCGCGCTCGGTGAAAGAGGCCCAACCATTTCAGTGGCGACACCCAAAGCTGGACACGGCAGTGGCTTTATTGTTGGGGATAGCGGGCTGATTCTCACAGCGCAACATGTTGTTGCCGGGGCGACTCATGTTGTTGTCCGGCTTCCGGGCCAAACTGGGTTCACTGCTGCCAGAGTGGTTGTAACCAGTAAACAGGCCGACGTCGCGGTACTGTCGATAGAGAAAAAGACAGCTAGCGTCACGCTGTCCTCTGATACTGGTGCGCTGCCTGTACGGCAAACCGTATTT
>JAESTW010000749.1 GCA_016763395.1 Kofleriaceae bacterium | reverse complement strand
GTTGAACTTGTTTAACACCAGCTTCCTACGGGGGCTGGTGTGTTGCGCGCCGCCTACGTGTATACTCCAGCCCGAGTAACGTCAATAACGCGCAAGGATACGCCCACAACGACGGCAACTCCCACTGACCTGAGGCGGCCAGAAGGAGACTGCAGTTTGACAGGAAATGCACCGTGATCGCAGGCCAAAGGGAATGGGAGCGAAGCCGTAAATAGGCCGCAAACCCTCCCAAAAGTGCCGTTGGGAGTAGCCGGGCTAGGTTGAAATGGGATAGCCCGAAGAGTAGACCGGACAAGAGTACCGCTGCCGGCGTGCCGAGCCTTCGAGCAATGGCTGGGGCGATGACACCTCGGTGCAGTAATTCTTCGCAGATTGCTGGGACGGCGGCAAATAGGAGTATCGATTCCCACAGTGGTCGAACATTCACCGCTACCACCTCTGTCCACTGTGCTGCACGCTCAGGCGGGGACCAGGAGGCGCTGAGGGGCGCTACCCAATGCACATTCCAATACCACAAGGTTGTGCCGATTAGCCCTGCCGCCAAAACCAGGGCGATGGGCGCAGTATCGAGCGCAAGTGCAGCTCGCGGATTCGGTTTGGAATAGGCGATAAACAATGCCGGACAGGCAAAGGCGATGAGTTGAGTCGCAACGATGCCAATGCTGCCCAAGGGCAAGAGAAGACTGCCGCCAACGACGAAGAGAAGAGCACTCATCGCCGTAATGGCCAGAGCTTCACTAGCAGTGATTTCGGCCCCTGGGACCTTGGCACTCGACATCGGTCAACACTACGGCAGGATGGGCCGAGTCTTCAATATTGGGGCTACCAATATTGGGGGCTAGCCCCTAATTTGATGCAACTGTGCTAGCGTCCAGACTGTGAAATCGCCGTTCGTTGTTGGAGTTTTTGTGGGGTTGACTGTGGGAGCGGGCGCTACCTATCTGGCAGTGTCCAAGCCGTGGCAGGGGCAGGCGAAGGAGAGTGTGGCGGTGGTGGAGTTGGATGCAGGAGCTATCGAGGAGGCCGGAACCCGGAAGGGCAAACGCAAACGCCGCCGCCGGGCCAAGGGAAAGACCAATGACTCGGGCTTGCAGATCATCGACGAGCGAGTCGAGTTGAGTGCGGCGGATCGGAAGTTAGTATGGCGGGGGCCGGCGGTACGTAAATCGGCACAGGCGATGGACTTCAATTCGTCTGGCGAGGTTCGTAGTTTGCGGCAGGACGAGATCAATCAAGGCGTTTCAGCTCGTGAGGGTAAACTGTCTCGTTGCATTGGTGATGCCCGGGGCCAGGCGGAACTCGCCGCTAAAATTACATTGAAGTTCTTGGTTTCAGCGCAGGGAAACGCCACCAAAGTTAGAGTGCGCGCGCCGAGCTATCTCATTAAACACGGTCTCTACGACTGCTTGGGACGCGTGGTTCGGGGCATGAACTTTCCCTCTACGGGAGGCGAGACTGTAGTGACACTTCCCTTTGACCTTAGCTTTTAGCCGCGGTTAGCGCTGCTAACAGCGGCTGCGGTGTGCTAGCGGCATTCTGCGTCCGGGGCCAAAGGCCTTTGAGCGGATTTTGATTCCTGGGGCGAGCTGGTAGCGTTTGAATTCGGACCGTCGGACAAGCTGCAATACTCGATCGACGGTCTCTCTGTCGAAGTCATTGTAGAGTGACGCTGCCGATTCGTGGTCTTCGATATAGCGCTGCAAAAGCGAGTCGAGAAGCTCGTAAGGGGGCAGGCTGTCTTGGTCGACCTGTCCGGGGCGCAGTTCGGCGCTTGGCGCTTTTGTGATGGTTGATTCGGGAATGACCGCACGACCAGCGCGTCGATTGATTTCGTTTGACATCCGGTACACTTCTGTTTTGAAAACGTCACTGAGCACGCTCAACCCACCACACATGTCACCGTAGAGTGTGCAGTAGCCCACTGCGACTTCGCTCTTGTTGCCCGTGTTGAGAAGCAGATGCCCGAACTTATTCGACAATGCCATCAGAATAATTCCACGTGCTCGCGCTTGAATGTTTTCCTCGGTGACATCCTCTTGGCAGTCGGCAAAAGCCGGCGCGAGACTTCGCTCGATAGCATCGACAGTGTCTTCGATCGAGATGACTTGGTAGTGGATTCCCATATTTCGGGCAAGCTCTTCGGCGTCGTCTAGGGAATGTTCTGATGAATACTTGGAGGGTAACGCGACCGCATAGACCTTGTCTGGGCCGAGTGCTGCACTCGCTATCGCGGCGGTGAGTGCTGAGTCGATTCCGCCAGAGAGCCCGAGGATGACACTGGAGAACCCACATTTTCTGCAGTAGTCTTTGAGGCCCAGTATGAGGGCGTTTAGGCCAGACTGGGTTTCGCAGGTTTCGCTCAGATCGTCAGCATTGCCCGCCGGTCCCGAGAGCTCATGGCTGTCTTTGTCGAAGTCGACGAGAAGGCAGTCGGTGGAGAACTCAGAGCAGCGGGCAACGACTTGCCCGGATGAGTCAAAGGCCATCGAGCCACCGTCGAAAACTAGATCGTCATGAGCGCCAATTTGGTTCACCATGACTAGTGGCAACTTGCATTTTCTGGCCTGGGCTTGCAAGAGCTTGCGCCGTGTCGCCGGTTTATTCGCCGAGTAGGGAGACGCACTGAGATTAATCAGAATGTCGGGCTTCATCGCTACGAGTTCTTCTAGCGGGTCGATGTCGTATCGGAGTGCGCTCCAATACTCCTTGTCGTTCCAAATGTCTTCGCAGATTGAAACGCCGATGCGCAGCCCTGCTAGTGTTGTCAGTTTTCGCTTTGCGCCTGGAGTGAAATAGCGCCGTTCGTCAAAGACGTCGTAGGTCGGCAGTAGCGTTTTGTGCACGATGTCGACTACCCGGCCATCTTCGATGCAGGCGGCTGCATTGAAGAGATGCAAATGACCAGAGATTTCCCTATGGTCAATGAATCCTACAAGTGTTGGGATTGCGCAAGCGCCGGCCAGAGAATCAAGTGCTGCGCGCTGCTCTAGTATGAATTCTCGACGATCGAGATAGTCACGAGGGGGGTATCCGGTGATTGCCAACTCACAACATACCGCGAGATCTGCGCCTCTGTCCGCCGCGCTCGAAATCGCTGCTTGCAAGAGACGGACATTGCCCTGTACATCGCCAATAACCGGACTTTCTTGGACAAGCGCAATCTTCACGAGGTCACGGTAGCACTAAAATGAAACGGATGGCTGATACTGGTCGTTGCCTGGAGTACTAATAAAAACTTCGTAGAGCTGAGTGTTGAGCTCCAAAGGCAACTCAATTTGCGCCTCAATATATCCTTTTTTGTCGGCGATACCACGGCCGACTAAAAGGGAATCATTGCCCTCGTTGCCCGCAGGAGCCAAGAAGACATCGATACGGAGGCCAGCCAGTGGCAATCCACTCCGGTCTTCTACGACCCCTGAGATCGCGATGGTGTCGCCGCGATACCCAACGTTTGAGACGGAGAGTACTCGAGCTTGGGTGGGCGTCTTGCCCGCTAGCTCCTCATCAGGAACCGAGGGTAGGCCAGAGCCTGGGCCTGTTAGCGGAGCATCAGATGCCTCGCCGTCCGGTTGATGATCATCATCCACACCAAAGAAGGACCCGTTGGCGTTGTCACTGTTTTCACTTTTGTACACCTCTTGTCGCTCGGCAATTTGATCGGGACGCAGTCCGCGAATATCACCGTTGAGTCGACTATAATTGTCGTTGTACGACTCAGGCTTGGCAAAGGGGGAATCGCCACGAGGTCGGTACATGGTTTTGCCGGAAACGTTTTGAATGTCGAGGGTAGACGCTGCGCCGCCGAGGTCGATTCGGATCCACTTTGACACCGGCAACCAAACTTCAACCCAGGCGTGAGCTTCGTTGGTGACATAGCGGGTTGGGATTCCCAGCGCATTGGCAGTAATCATAAACGCAAAGGAGCGATGCCGGCATACACCAGCCTGACTCGAATACAGGTCGAAGTAGATGTCGCCGGAACGTGGCGGTGGCGCTTTGGCGTCGAAGGATCGGAAATAGTACACTAGCTTATTGAGTGCATCACTCACGCTCATATCGCTGTGCAGACGCATTTGATCGAGAACCTTCGCCGCCACCTTGCGGACATTGGCCGGAAGCGGCGGGATGTGGCCTATAGGAATATCTCGTATCAGTAGTTTCTTGGGAATGGTGGGAGCGAAGTAGGTGGGAGAGGCCTCAACCAAGAAAACGACCCTGTAGATACCGCGTTTACCGGTCTCGTCGGTTCGTAAGAAATAGTTGTCACTGATATCCCGGGAGAAACTAAGGCTAACGCTCGGTGTTGTTTCGTACGACAAAATGCGCATGTCCGGGGCAACGGAGGCTATCGGTACGTCCTCTCCTGGTACCAAGTCAACCATGATTGAACCCCAAAAAAGGTCGTGATTGGCGCGCGGCGAGTTGCCAATCTCTAAATCACTGGTAGCACTTTGAGAAGCGAAGAGGGTGTAGTCACTTCGGACAGAGTCCATTGCACTCATGCGTTTGAAGGGCACGATCGACGGATTGTACACGCCAATATATCTCAGGGTGTCGTCTGCTTCCGTGGAGTAGTCGAGACTCGATTCGGTCTGTCTGTCGACGCCGAATTCTTTTCGTCCATGAATCACTTCCTGACTTCCTTGGCGCGTAGAGGATTCGGGTTTGGGCAAGAGCTTGTCTTGGGCGGCGATGGCGGTCGGGTTTTGTTGCGCTTTGGGCAAGGGGCCAATCACCGGGGTTCCCTCCTCGATACGTTTTGCCGTACGTTCAGTCTCCGACAGCGGTACTACGATATCTTCATGCAATACCGGAGTGCTGCGAGATTGTGCATTGGCCAAGGCAAATCCGCCACCGGCCAATACGAGTCCACTCAAAGCCAGTGCCTGGCGCCAATTCCGCATAGTCACAAGTGTAGCCGCAAAAACCGCAAAGGGCATCTAGCTCCGATACGCCTTGCGCAAGGGAGTGTGCTTTCTTGGTGTTTGCCTCGGTTTTCGCTAGCCCGCATCGGTCACGACAATTCTGCTGCGCCAGGCAACTGTTGGCAATCTCCGGGCTTATGGGCTTCGGCGTCCGCGCTCTCTCAATCACTGTATCCAGACACAGTTCAATCGTTCGCTGTGGGCGCGCTCCGGATATCACTCAACATTTGCTGGCTCACAACGATTTCTCGTGACCGATGCGGGCTAGCATAGTCGGACTTGAAAGATGCCAATCAGCATTGGCCTCATCTGGGGCATCGCAGACGCTCTTGGGCGGCTCTAGCTTGCGCGTTCGGGATCGGCGCGGCGCTGGCCCTCTTGCTCAGTAGCGCCGATGCGCTCTTTTTAAGTCGTGTGGGAAGCCGTCATTTAGGAACCGCATTTGCGGCGTCGTCAGCGGTGTCGATGGTGGTTTTGTGGTGGGTTGGAGCACTTGCTGACCGTCGAGATCGCGGTCAGCTTTTGTGTTTCGTCAGTTATATTGGTGTCGCAATTATCGGAGTTCTTCTGGTTGCCACGTCGGACTTCCCTCGGGCTAGTGCAGTCGCGCTATTGATCGTGGGCAAGCAAGTTGGCGGCGCTTTAGAATTGCTACTCTGGGTTGTCATCGCCGATCGCTTTACGGCTCGCGAAGCTCGTAAGCTCTTGCCTTGGGTGGTGGCAGCCAACGGCTGTGGTGCTGCTTTGGGGGCGATTTTTGTCGGGCCATTGGCTCTTTTCTTTGGTGTGACGGGCCCCTTGGGGGCTGCGCTTGTACTACTTGTTCTGGTGTCTGGGGCTTCGCAGCTGCTACGGTACGCACCGGACAAACGGGTCGCCCTCATTGCATCCCGGACTAGGGCCAGAGGGGCGAAAGCAGGTCTGTCACTACTTTGGCAACGTCCCTTGGCCAAGTGGCTAGCGATCTTGGTAGCCTGCGCCGGGGTTTTCGCTCCGATAATGTACTACCTCTTGGGTGTCAGCGCAGCGGCAGAGTACTCCTCCGAGGTTGAACTCGCGGGCTTCTTTGGTGAGTTTCGTGCCTATGTCCAAGTTGTGGCTCTCTTTGCGCAAATCACGATCGCTCCCTGGTTGTCGCGCCGTGTGGGCATTGGCGTATTGCTAGTCATTGCGCCACTGGGAGCCCTGATGGTTGCCATGGGAGTAGGATGGAGGGACGAGCTTGCGTGGATTGTCGCCGGACAAGCCCTGACTCGTATATTGGACACCGCAATTCAAAACCCGGCAGAGCAACTCATACAGAACTTGTTACCTCAGAACATCCGGGGACGCGTGGCCGGACTGGTTGGTGGGATTGCCAAACGCTCAGGCGCTATATTCGGTGGACTGGCGGCTTCGCTTGTCATCGTTTGGCCGACGGTGTTTACGCTCCTGCTCCTCGCTGCAGCCGGAGTATGGCTACTTGTTGCGATCCATCTGTGGCGGCATTTCGCCGAGTACGCGGTGACTGAGTTGGCAACTACCAGTCGAGGGATGGATTCGCATGCCCTAGCTCTGCGATTTGTGAGTGAACGAGACTTGCTGAGTTTGCGAAAACGACTGCGCAGTACAGACCGACGTGAACAGAGCAATGCGCTGGCACTGCTTGAGAGGCTGAGGCAACACGCGAAGGTGGATGCGGTTGAAGAGCTTCTTGACGCGCTGACTCGGTGCATCAAGCTAGCCCCACAATTGCGGCTTGCTCTGCGTTTGCGTTTGGGAGACGGCGATACCGTTTCGGACAAGTCCCGCGTGCGGGCACTGAAGCTCTTGCACTCCGGGCAAGCAGAGGAGAGCGGATTGGCCCTGGAAATCCTGAGTTTTGTTCAGCTTAGCCCGGTGCAGGAGGAGACTGCCCGTGCTCTCGCTTCAAGAAGGGATAGCGTCGCCGGACAACTGTTTAAAGCTCGGCTAGAGAGCAAGTCGGTACTTGAGGAGTTGAGTGCTTTGGGACACGATGCCGAAATCGTACACCAGTTACGCTACGAGATCGTGCATGCCTCAAGGCAGAACTCACAAG
>JAESTW010000748.1 GCA_016763395.1 Kofleriaceae bacterium | reverse complement strand
TGGAGGGACAACAACACCGCCCGGTGGGTCGCCACAGAGAAACCCACCCACCTTGTTGGCAGCGAAGAAGTTCCCTTCAAACTCGCGTCCAGCAATGAAAAAGTTGCGATAGTGTCCGGCAGCACCACCAAAGACAGGTTTTTCATGGCAAGCACCGCAAAACGTAACGTTAAACGCAGGTCCTAACCCCTCAGAACGGGAAAATCGGCGTCCCATAACAGCTAGGCCGCGCTCAAAGGTTGCGACCTGTTCTTCTGTGGCGCTGGGCCAGGGTTGTCCGAGTGGAGCAGAGATGCCCTCGGCGATTGGACCGTGCCCATCTATCGCCGGCTCATTGTCGCCACAGGCCACAAGCACCGAGAGAAGAAGAGGAATCGATAGTGATACTAGTGCACGCATCTACTTTGCACCCAGAGTCATAACCACACCTTGATGCGGATCAAAAAAGGTGCCACCAACTGCATATGTTTTGCCATCGGGGTCAGTCCACATCGCATGAACCGCCAATATCGTGTTGGACGGGTCATAAACTACGTCTCTCGCGACAGAGTCCCATACTCCTACCGCTCCGTTGACTCCACCAATTCGGACAAGTCCTTGTGCATCAACGTACACCGCATTGAGTCCACCAAAGTTTTGGCTGGGCTCAGAAGTTGTCCAAGTCGTGCCGTCGAATGTGGAGATCTTTGAATTCGCTCGTCCGCCAACCGCAATGATGTTGTCAGCGCTACTTCGCCACAGCGCTACGAAATCTTCGTCAGCTTCTTGCCCGGCAGAATGGCGCACCCACCCGTTTGCTTCTCGCTCAACGATAAGTCCTTTTTGTCCGACCGCAAAGAGCCGTCCACCCACACCGAAGACCTTAAACAAGGCCCGGACATCCAGTGGATTGGCAGTGTCCGGGAATGCTTCTTCCTGGATTTCAGTTCCGTCCCAATGCAGGATGGTAACCTGGCCACTAAATACGTTGCCACCAACCATATACACATCGTTTGCAGATGCGCCCCAAACGCCCCATAGGTCTTGATCGGTTTTGGAGTCAACCTTGGACCAGGCCGTACCATCATAGTGCAAGAGAGCACCTAGTCGTCCGACAGTCCAAACATCATTTGAACCGAAGCCATAGGACCAAACGAGCAAACCAACATCGCTTGGCAAGGCCATTTTCGACCAAGCACTGCCATCAAAATGATGAATCTCGCCCTGATCGTCATCGCCACCAACGATAAACACATCGTCACTACCTGAACCCCAAACACCGCTAAGCGATTGAATGGGACCGATATCTATGCTTTCCCACGCCGGTTCTGGATCGTCACCACCGCAGGCGGAGGCAAGCAGCAGAGAGCAAGCGAGCAATAGCGGGGCAAGAAGAACACTGGGGAAAAGAACACTGGGGGCAATCGTTTTACATCTCATTAATAACTAGTCCTCGATGAATTACGACTATAGCCCAATTGCTGGAGCGGAATAGAGTTTCTCTGTGGGTAATATTGTCGCAGCGATGAGCTGTTAGCGAGCTTGATCTTCAGCTTGTAGAGCCATTTCCCGCCACACCTGCGCGACGAGCTGCTTTTGAGAGATAGCTCACACCTCCTCTTCACTTATTTTTCCCTGCGCCCTAACCACTGCGTCGCTTTTGCTTTCCAGCTTTCTCCTGCCTTGTCAAACATCGGGATGGACTCGTTGGCAAGGGCGAGTGCACGACTTCGCGCCTCACTTTCTGGCCACAGCGATTGTGCCAACAAAAACCTTGTTACTCCCTGCTCGGTACCAGTGATTTCGAGTTTCACTTGAGTGCTGAGAACTTCTTCCAAGATCCCACTAGCACCAGCGCTATCACCTAGTGCCAGCATGCACTGGGCAATCCCTCGCTGGGCCAGACTCACCAGCCTGTGCTGCTCGCCATGATTGTCCGACCATATCGAATACGCCCGCTCAAACAGTGCCTTTGCTTCTTGGTATTTCCCTTGCTCAATCAACACGTCTGCCAAGTTATTGCAGGAATGGGCAATGGATGTATGGCCCGCGCCTAAACTCTTCTCCTTGAGCAACAGAGCCTTGCGATGGAATTTCTCGGACTGTTTGTAGTCTTTCCGGCCCAAATACAAATTGCCAATTGAATTGTAAACACGTCCCAAATCAGGGTGCTCCGTTCCAAGATTCATCTCAATATTCGATACGGCCATAAGCAATTGCTTGGTTGCTTCATCAAAATTTCCCTGCAAGCGTTCGGTCGCTCCAAGGTTTGTCCGGGCATATCCTACTGTCAAGTGATTTTCGTCATGAGCTTGAATGTATGTATCAACAGCCTGGCGAAAGTAGTCACTGGCCAACACGTAGTTTTGATTGGCAAATGCAACGTTGCCCAGGTTGCTAGCCAGCATCGCCTCCAAACGCAAATCTTCTCCCAGGCGCGCCAACATAGTTCCGGCCAACCAGCCCCAGCGTTTGGCCTCTGTAGCTTGGCGCAAGCGGAATCCGGTAAGCCCTATCGAGCGAATCGCAGCTTGTGTAGCGGCTCGGTCGTTACCACTTCCCAGCCCTTCGGAAAACGCGAGCCGAAGACTCGCTGCCGCCTTCTCATAGGCGCCCATTCGCACTTGCAAATCTCCATATACAACCCGTGCCTCCGATACAAAAGGCTCGTATTTCAGTGCCTCAGCAGCAGTCATCACCTCTAGTGCGGCGTTGAGGCCCTTTTCGTATTGTCCGACGATTCGCAGCTGAATCGCAACATCGAGCTGCTTCTCCAGCTTCTCTAGGCTCCTTGCATCTCGTGGATCTTCGGGGATTGTACTCGATTGCTGTAGCCTCTCTACATTGTTGCAGACAGTGCTCGGCGTCAACTCCGTAATGGCCCGTACAGCTTTGTCCGAAAGCATACTCTCAGGCTGTGAAAGCACCTCAAGCAATGCGCCAACCTCCGAGCGACGACGATCCAAACATCGCATACGCATTGACAGTGTTGTGGTGTTTTGCTCGCCTCGTTGAGTTGCCATGCAAACATGGCGATGAGTTTCCGTCCACTCTTCTCTATACTCATCAAAGAGTGTCTGTGCGCGCTCAAAGGTTTCTTGGTGGCGGGGTTTTCCGGCGGGGCTCAGCGCTTGCTTAAGTGAAAACTCTGTTGCGGTATTCCAGGTTGCCTCGAACTCTACTTGCGCGCCTGTGCACACTTCTGTTGTCTTGTCCGAACCGACGCGGAACAACATGACTCCGGCGACAATGCAAATAAGCGCGCCCCCAACATACAAGGGCCCAGTTCGACGACGAGCGAGTCTCTTGCGGATGTCCCGAAGCAACGCCTCTACACTAGGGTAGCGCTCCTCTGGCTTTGTGGACAAGGCTCGCTGAACAATGCGCCACAACCATCCAGGCATCGCTCCGGTGGGGGGTACAAGCGGTGGAATCGTACCAACACTCTTGAGGAGTTCGGGAATCGTCGTCGCACTATGAGGCAACCGACCACAAAGCGAATGATACAGAGTTACCGCGTAACTGTACTGGTCACTGTGCATGTCCGCAGAACCGCCTTGAAGGACCTCCGGTGCCATATAGTCTGGTGTACCTACCATGGCACCCGTTTGCGTTAGCGCTAGGCTCTCTGTTCCCGTCAAGCCACGGTGTTCAGCGTCCTGCGAACAGTTCTGAGCTAGCCCGAAGTCGGCGACTCGGACCCGTCCCTCTTTGTCGATCAAGACATTGTCCGGTTTAAAGTCGCGATGCACTAACGACACTTTGTGTGCCTCTGCTAAGCCATCTCCAGCCGCAAGCAAAACTTCGATAATCTTGTCGACCCCCGGTTTCTCTTTGACCAAATACTCACTCAAGGTCGTGCCATCAACGAGTTGCATCACGACGAAGAGTTGCTGCGTGTTGGTCGTTCCCTGCTCGTACACCGAGACCACATTGTCGCTGTGTACACGAGCCATGGCCTTGGCTTCTCGGGCAAGGCGGGCTCGCTGCTGGGCGTGCTCTCCTCCGAGACGAAGCAACTTTATCGCAACCTTGCGATCGAGTTGCGGATCGTAGGCCGAGTACACGACACCGCTCGCGCCAGCGCCCAAACGATCCAATACCAAAAATCGTCCGAG
>JAESTW010000747.1 GCA_016763395.1 Kofleriaceae bacterium | reverse complement strand
TTTTCCGTGTCCGACGATTGGGGCCCGCGCAGATCTGTGTCAGAGTGTTGTAGCGCGCTGGTGGGCACGTTCTCTACGCCATCCAAGCCGGAAATATCACAGCCCGTCAGCCCGAGAGCCATTGCAATCGCGCTTAAGCTGCACAGCCCAACGTGTCTTATTGTTGAAATCGTTTTCATCTTCAGTCCCTACTCCTCTCGCCTTCTACGCCAAGCCATCACCACCCAAACACCCAAGACTAAGAATATTTCGATTGGAATTTTTTGTGGCGTATTCGCGGTCGAACAACATCCACCATTGCTGGACGCGATGACAACAAGCCCCGCCGTGGCCTCTTGGCTACCACCCTGGCTGGAAAGGGTTGCTAAATACGCGTAGCCACCTAACTCTGCTGGCACAACAAGCACGGACACTATGCACTCCGATTGAGCCGCTACCGTGCCGTTTGTGAGAGTTATCGTTGGCGAAGCCGGATCCGCATCGAGGGTTCCGCCACACGTCGATTGCGCGCTTACGATAGTGAGCCCTTCTGGTAGCGCCGCCGACCAGGAAAGTCCTTCGCCAGCCAGAGGATGAGGATTGCCCACCTTAAACTCCAATACACTGGTTTGCCCAATTTCGATCTGCGAAGGAATGAATGCCAGAGAAAAACCCAGTGTTGGCCAAACTCGTAGCAGCGCCATCAGTGTCGGACTTTGTCCGGCTGCTGAACCAAGTTCGATGGGCACGATATGGTTCCCCGCTTCATCTCCTGCAACTGAGACCTCCACCCTACAGCTGCCGCCCAAATCAGCGCTTCCATTTAGGAGTTCTAAGATACCCGTCTGCATGTCCGCAGAAATCGCGCCACCAGTACAGGTCGTCGTTGGCTCACCATCAAAGCTGAGTCCGTCCGGCAAGGTCGCCAAGATGGAAACACCCACGAGGTCAACCTGATTGGCACTGTTGTCAATTTCGATCACCAGCAAGCTACTGCCGGACGGCGCAATAGCAGAAGGAGTGAACAGCGCGCTAACACCTGGGAGATGCGGCAAAACCCTGAGTATCGCGCTCACTGCTGGGCCAGCACTTACGCCCTTAACGGACACGTCGGACGTACCTAACTGGTAGTCGCCCGGCAACGCGCCAGCGGGAACGCTAAGCTCGACATCAAAAGTGCAGCTATCCTGTCCGGCAAGGCTAGCACCACTGAGCGCGAATCGGTCTCCCCCTACAATTGTTGAATTGGCCCCGCAAAATCCGTCCGCTGGCAATGCGGAAGTCTGTAGCCCCGCAAGAGCCGAGTCCAAATTACCGGACAATCGAATACCAGCCAACTCCGACTGGAGTTCATTGTTGATAGTGACTGTCAGAATCGTTGTTCCAGAGGGCGCAACGTCCGGCGCTATGGCCAGCGATACAGTCAATATGTCAATGTCCAGAGTTGCGGTGGCTGGCTCTGCAGTAGCTGGCAACGAATCGATGAGCCCAGAGAGCGCGCTAGTGACGTTATTGACCTGAGTGTCGCTTCCCAGCGTACTAGGCAACTGAAGCATCACATCAAAGGTGCAAGAGCTTACAGAACCTAGACTGCCACCAGAGAAACTGAGAACGCTAGTTCCGCTAATTTCCGACCCAACACCACACACATCCGAGAGTGGTAATCCCACAGCAATCAGGCCGGGGAATGCGGTTTCCAAGTCGTCCGTAAAACTGAGGCTACTCGCCATCTCGGTACTGTCTGCGTTGGCCAAGGTAAAACGAAGTCGGACAAGTTGACCGGCGCCAGCCGAGGACGAGGCGAAGCTTTTGGCCAACAGCAGAGGATCGGCGACCAAGAGAGTGTCACTCGCTCCTGGCACTAGAACAAAAGAGCCATCCACCGTAGCGGAGAGCGCGCTAGTACTGTTGGTATAACTGTCCGGCGATGCGCTGCCTGGAACCAGGAGCGGAATGGTGAAACTGCAAGTAGCCCCAGCCGCCAAACTGCCATTTGAGAGCTGCCCGAGAGAAGTTCCGGTGAACTGCGAGCCTGCGCCACAGACATCCATAACGGTGCCAGCTGTCGATTGTAGTCCAATGAGAGCGGTGGAGAATGGGTTGGAAAAGGTGATACCCGTTGCCTCCTCCACACCAATATTTTCAATACTGTACTGCAAAGCCACCGCTTGTCCGGGACGAACAGGGTCATCGAGAAAATCCATGGAGAAAACGATGTTCGCGATACTGAGTTCGCCAATGCCAGGTGCACCCGATATAGAATTCCCGTCGATCAGTGCGGTGACCGGACTTGAGATACTCGCAAAATCCCCGCTCACGGCCGCTGCTGGGACCATTAGAGTCACTTCGAAAACGCAACTCTCGCCAGGCAACAAGCTGCCGCCAACAAAGCTGAGCTCTGAGGTCCCCGTGAGTTGAGAGCCACTACCGCAGACATCCATGAGCGGTAAATTGGTAGCTACTAGCCCAGCAATAACCATACTCAAGTCATCGGCGAAGGCAATATCGCTGGCACTCGCCAATGCAGCTTTGTCGTGACGCAGCTGATACTGCAAGGTGACTGTTGCTCCTGGAGTGGCGAGAGCTGGGTTGAAGGACTTGTAGAGATGTGGAGGAGCGACAATCTCCAGCGTTTCAACTGTCGTTGTGCCGTCTACTCTGCGCCCCTCGCTCGTCGCGTAAAAGTTGTTGATGGTGCTGGTGTAGCTGCCATTGGCAGTGCCCAAGGGAACTGTGAACACCACATTGAAATTGCAACTAGCACCCGGCGCCAAGCTTCCCCCCGTAAAACTAAGTTTATCAAACTCACCATTATCGGAAAACTGCATAACCAAACTAGCCCCCGGCCCACAGCTACTAACGACCGGAAGAGTGAGTGGTAGCTGGGGAATTACTGTCAGTAGATTCGCAAACTCAATCTCGGTGATGTCCGTATTCGTGTTGGTATTTGTAATCGAAACGGCCAGAGTCGCGGTGTCCCCTGCTACGACAGACAATTGAGAGAAACTCTGAATTAGCAGTGGTACCGTCTGTACGAAAAGCGGTGCACTACTCGAATTTCCGTTGACCGAACCCCCGCCGAACTCCCCCGTGATTGTAGTGGAAGTTACGAAGTACTGATCCAAGGGAGCATTGCCGGGCACACTCACGATCACATCAAACTCACATTCACTCTGTGGCGCAATGGTGGCCCCCGTCAGCATGATTGTACCCGTTCCGGAAAGCTGAGAGCCGACACCGCACACATCGTTTATCGGAAGTCCAGTGGCAATGAGCCCGGGAAGAACTGTGCTGGGAACATCGTCAAAAGCGACGCTGTAGGCGTCTTGATTGCGATGAAAGTTGGAAATGGTGAAGCGCAACAACACGTCATTTCCGGGAAGCACTGGATCGTCAATAAACTCACTACGCAAATGCAGATCGCCATCGCGAGTGACCTCTAGAGCAGCACTTGCATGTCCGGCGGACAACGCCGCGAAACTGGTATTAAGATGAATAAGCCCTGGCGTGAGGTGGTTAATTGGGCCGACAGCTTGGGTCTGAACATCAAAAGAAACCGTACAAGCCGCAATCGCCTGCATGGGAAATTGGCCAAGGCCGATAGACACTACACTGGCACCTGCGACCACATCGAAACTGGAGTTAAACCCCATACAAGTGGTTCTAAAGTTAGACGGATCAGCCACGACAAAGTCGCTGAATGAATCGCGTAGTGGCAACATGATATACGTTGCAAGTTGCCCGGCAGAAACGGTGTAGGTCAACGTGCTCACGTCTCCCCACGACACAGAGCTTGGCGAGAATGCTGCGGAGAACGAAACCCTGCTAGCATCGACATTTAAAGTCGTTGCGTTACTAACACTGCTACCAAGGTCGGACATGAGGGTGATAGCCGAGCTCTGATGTGCCCCTGGAATAGAGCCGCTAACACCGACGGATATTGAGCACGAGGCACCAGTTCCCAGTCGTCCACCTGAAATGCTCAAGGTACTGCCGCCTGGTGGGGCTGTAATTACGATCTCGGGACAATCGCTTGATGCAATCGCCGGATCTGCGATTTGCAGGCCAGCGGGAAGCCCATGAACAAATGCGACCGACTGTGCGACCGGCCCGCCATTGCTAAGGCTAACCCTAAGAATCGAAACACTGCCAGGCCCGATGGTCGTTGGACCAAAGGACTGACTGATGCTCGGCTGCGCATTGGCGAGCCCTGGTGCTGCAATAGCCAATACCATCGCCGCGACAAGCGTCGCTGCGACTGAAACAATCTTCCCCCAAAGACTAGTCACTACAGACATGATCTCATTTTCAGTAGCTCTAGTCAAGCAGGACGCCATTGAAGGCGTACCCAGAGCTCCGTCAAACAATGGCGCTTGGTCCAACTCTCGGCTATCGTCCGGCCAGATCCCACCATGACTTTAGAGCAGATACCACCAGAGGCCTCCCCCAGAGCAAGACGCATTGCGTTGAAACTCTTGCGACCAGTTGAGAAGTTTCTCCACGTTCAAACTTCCAGCGGCATTCTTCTGCTACTGATCGCCGTTGTCGCGCTCATCTGGGCGAACTCTCCATGGGCCTCGTCCTACGAAGAGTTACTACACACGCCGATCTCACTGGGATTTGGCGAACACTTCTTTGCGCGCTCCCTGCACTTTTGGATCAACGACATTCTGATGGTGGTCTTCTTCTTTCTTGTTGGACTCGAAGTTCGGCGAGAAATTTTTCAAGGGGAGTTGTCCGAACCTAGGCGAGCTGCGTTGCCAGTGGCAGCAGCCATTGGCGGCATGTTGACCCCGGCGGCGATCTTCCTCTTCTTCAACTACGGAACGCCAGCGAGCGGTGGTTGGGGCATGCCGATGGCAACAGACATCGCCTTTGCCTTGGGAGTTCTCGCACTCTTGGGCGACCGGGTCCCTTCCGCCTTGCGAGTACTGCTGCTCGCCGTCGCTATCATCGATGACATAGGTGCCATCTTAGTCATCGCGATTTTCTACTCCTCTGGGGTAGAGATAAGTGGCTTCGCAATCGCTGGCCTCGCAATCGCTATCATTATCATCTTCCAACGCATCGGAGTGCGAAATCCCTACATCTACATTGCTCCTGGCGTGCTTCTGTGGGCTGGAGTACTTCTCGCTGGCATCCACCCGACAATCGCTGGTGTTATCCTGGGTATGCTCACTCCTGTCCGAGCATGGTTTGGCTCTGATGGATTCCTTGCCGAGACAGACGAATCCTTAAGTAAACTTCGCAAGAAGGTTGCCGATGGACAAGACCCCCATAGCCTACTTCCCGATTTGGAGCGCATCAACATCGCGAGGCGCGAAGCCATTCCGCCAGTGATCCGTATTGAAGCTGCAATTCAACCCTGGGTTGCCTTTATCATCATGCCGGTCTTTGCTCTTGCCAATGCTGGTGTTTCACTTGGCGGCCTGGGCGAATGGTCCTCCGAATCGACAGGAATTGCGCTGGGAGTCGGTCTGGGCTTGATCGTCGGCAAGCCTCTAGGAATTCTTCTCTTTAGCTGGCTGGCAATTCGCCTGGGACTGGCCGCCCTACCCAAGGCTGTCTCCTGGAGTGGAATCCTTGTTGTCGGCTGCGTTGCGGGCATTGGCTTTACTATGGCTCTCTTCATCGGAGCCCTCGCCTTTAGCGATCCAGCAATGTTGGCCGTAGCCAAGCTAACCGTACTTTGCGCCAGTGCGGTGGCGGGCATTCTCGGACTGATTCTAGGCTATCGCTTTCTGCCCAAAGTCAAAAACCGCATTACAGCGGACCAGGCCGAGAAGTCTACGGAGAGCTAGTAGTCCTCGACAGACTGAACCTAGGTTTGCGTTACTTGCGAAAGAGTGTCGCCGTCAAGGCGACGTTTCTACCAACGCACTCATACATGTCCTCACCATGCTCGTCTTCCTCGATAACCATATAGTCCGCACGAGTCGTAACGCCGCCGATTCCATTGATAGATAGAACGAGATTCGCATCTACCCGAAACTGCTCCTCGCGTAACGTAATCACGACGTCGCAGGCTCCCTTCCGTGTCAACGTTCCCTTCGCGAGCGTGTCCGCCTTCAAGGGGTCATAGGTTTGATGCGGCGTGAACGCAATTTCGGAACCATTTGATTCGAGCCTGACGTAAAAGGACAATCCGTTTTTCGTTACATTGTGGCAATACTCGTTGTCTTCATTATAATCGTCGGCATTCACCCATTTTGATGTGGGATCAAAGGTGAATTTGTACAGCCCTGGCGCAAAGCACGCAGCTTGCGTCTCCTTCGCTTCAATACCACTAGCGACTGACGATGCTTGAACGCCCGGCGATGCTTGAACGCCTGGCGATGCTTGAGCCTTCGGCACCGGTGCTCGCAGTGGCGTGGGTGCCGTGACTAGGTTGGCATTCTGTTGAGCGGGTGGCACGCATCCAACAACACACAACAGTACCGTTATTCCAACTAAAGTTCTCTTCATCCGGCCATCGTACCCTCTTGTGCTCAAGTTGGGGGCCCTTTGGGCTATGGTTCTCTATCGGCCCTTGCGAATTTTTCCGTAGGTCTTGATGCCGATCATGAGCAGTGCAGCGAAGCCAAAGAAGCCCACTGTACCCCAAACTGCGTCCATGCCCTGCTTAAAGACCGCAACAAAGACAATCGCCACAAGCAGCAATGTCGCGACTTCATTCCACAGTCGCAAGCTCTTGGATGTCCACTGGCAGGTCCCCGCGTTGAGTTGGCGGTAAATTCGGTGGGTAAAGAAGTGGTAGATGACCAGTATGCCGACCAAGGTGAGCTTAATGTGCACCCATGGCAGGCTAAAGAGTCCGTACTGAATCAAGAGCCAGGTACCAAAGCCCACGGTCGCGATTAGCGAGGGCCAAGTGATGCCGAACCACAGTCGGCGAGTCATGATTTTGAGTTGAGCCTCGACCATACGGTAGCCCTCCCCCTCTTGCTCGGACGCTTCGACTTGGTAGATAAAGAGCCGGACAACGTAAAAGAGGCCAGCAAACCAGCAGACAAATCCGATAACATGCAGCGCTTTGGCGAGTAGATAGTGGTCCATTTGATTGCCCTCTTACGTTCTAAGGAAAACTCGCAGCGCCAGACACACTCAGAGATTCGTCCCACCCTTGCATTAGATTCATGCACTGAATCGCCTGTCCGGACGAGCCTTTACACAAGTTATCAATCGCGGAGATGGCAAGAAGCTGTCCGACTCTCTCGTCCAAGGAAATCGAGACATGAGCGCGATTGCTTCCACGCACATGCGCTGTGTCCGGAAACTTCCCCGCCGGCAAGACCGAGACGAAGGCTTCATCCTGGTAGAAATCTTCGTACAAGCGCTGATAGTCCTCGGCACTGCGCGTAGCCCCAACCGGTCTAGCGTATGCACAAGTGAGAATACCTCGCGACATCGGAACTAGATGAGGCGTAAAGGACACCCGGACATCAGCGCCAGCAATAGCGCTCATCTCCTGCTCCATCTCCGGCGTATGCCGATGCTGTCCGCACACTTTGTACGCCCGAACACCCTCGCCAATCTCAGGAAAGTGCGCCGCCAAAGACGGATTTCGCCCTGCCCCACTCACGCCACTCTTGCTATCAATGATGCACAATGGCTCAATCCAGCCTACTTTGAGCAGTGGCGCCAACGCCAAGATTGCAGATGTCGGATAGCAGCCTGGAGCCGCCACCAAAGACGCCCCTTGAATCGCCGCCCTGTGCAGCTCCGGCAGCCCGTACACAGCCTCGCTAAGAAGCTCTGGCGCAGGATGAATCGGCTCAGCCTCCGTGCCGTACCACTGCTCATACACCTCCTGCTCGTGAAGCCGAAAGTCCGCACTCAAATCCACAACCTTGATCTCGCGTTGGCGCAACGCCGCCACAACCCGAGCCGATTGCGCATGAGGCAAAGCACAGAAAGCAAAGTCTGCCTCCGCAGCAACCTTGCCTGCCTCAAACTCAACAATATCCAAGTCAAGCAGCCCTCGAAATTGAGGGTAGACATCGGCAATATTCTTGCCCGCTGCCCGTCCGGCGGAAATCGAAACAATCTCAACGCGCGGATGCAAGAGCAATAGCCGAAGTAGCTCAGCCCCAGTATACCCAGAGCACCCTACAACGGCTATCCGCAATTTAGTCATATTTCCCAACCCGATTTAACCAGGCCGCCGCCCAAACCCCGAATACAAACGATAGACGAACGGCCCGAGATTAGAGCACGGGCGCAAACGATAAACGAAAGGCCCGAATGTAGAGCGAAGTCAGTTTGTTCACTGGCAAGGCGCGCGAAGGAAAGCTTACCCAGGTAAGCGACCGATCAAGCAACGCCGAGCATTGGCAATGCCAATGCGTCCAGCGGACAAAAAGACAAGCTCTACCTTTTGGAGAACTGGAAGCGTGCGCGAGCGCCCTTGAGCCCTGGCTTCTTACGTTCCTTCTTGCGATCGTCGCGAGTGATGTAACCAGCTGCCTTAAGCTTGGTGCGGTGGTCAGGGTTCACTACAAGCAGTGCTCGCGTGATGCCGTGACGGATTGCGCCAGCTTGTGCGGACATTCCGCCACCCTTAACGGTGCAAAACACATCGTAGTCACCGAGAACTTCAAGTTCTTCGAATGGCTGACGAATCACCATGCGTGACGTTGGACGAGCAAAGTAATGCTCATCTGTTCGTGTGTTGATAGTAAAGCTGCCAGTTCCTGGGGAAATCCAGACACGAGCAACAGCCGTCTTACGGCGACCAGTAGAATAAATACGTGAATCTTCAGACATGAATAGTCGTTCCCAATAAGTAGGATTAGAGCGTTAGCTCGCGAGGCTTTTGAGCTTCATGATCGTGCTCGCTACCACTGTGGATTTTGAGCTTTTTCATGAGTTGGCGTCCCAGAGCACCTGAAGGCAACATGCCCCAAACTGCGCGCCGGATTGCTTCTTCGGGCTTCTCAGCCAGCATCTTTTCAGCGGTACGCTCACGCAAGTGTCCGATGTAGCCAGTGTGATGGCGATACATCTTTTGCTTGAGCTTGTTGCCTGTAAGCTTTACGTGACCAGCATTGAGTACGATGGCGAAGTCGCCGCAATCGGTGTTGGGAGTAAAGCTTGGCTTGTGCTTGCCCCGAAGGACGGTTGCGATTTTAGAAGCGGCGCGGCCGAGAATGACACCATCGAGATCGATGACGAACCATTCACGTTGGGCTTTGGCTGCTTCTTTGGTGAGCCATGTTGTGTTTTGACGCTGAGGCATGAGAATTCCTTGATCGCCATTTTGGCGAAGGACGAACGTTTATAAGACAGGCGGCCCGCTGTCAAGAGAGAGAATGTCAAGAGGGACAAAACAATCCCGGTGAAAACCATCTTGAAGACGGCAATCCTGGAAAACTATCCCAAGAATCGATACTTCGCGATGTAGCTCACTGTGCATTTGGACCGAGCGTGATCTACACTTAGAGACCAAGCCGTGCAAGTCATTCGTCCATTGTCTCTCACTCTTTCTCTACCTCTTGTCTTCGCTATTGTTGCGAGTATAGGCTGTGGCGAGCCTGGGCCGACTCCTGACGCGGGTCCCGAGACAGCGGAGCTTGGCACCGGCCCAGTTGAATTCGAGACCTTAGGGGACGATCAGGAGATCACACTGCTGGCTGGACTGCAGGGCGGATACCATTTCGTTGTGCACGCTCGTATGTCGAACATGATTCCTGGCGATCCCGCTCGACCTGGCCAGCTGGGCAATCCGCTCACTACATTCTTCATCTTCAAGGAGGATGGGACTCAGATCGACATCGAAGCCCCGCCCTACCGGCTCGGATACACTTTAGAAAGCGGCGATACCTACCGACTGCCCTCGGGACGACTTCTGCAAATTGATCAGAATCTAGTCGAACAAGGCTTGCTCTCGGAGATCTATGACACCCGCTTGCGACTGCGAGTCGAGATACGTGATGTTCAGGGAAGGCGTGCGTTTGATGAGGTTTGTGTGATCGCCAAAGAGGAAATTGATGATCGTCCCGACGCTGGTCGGTAGGGCAACTGAGGATTCAGTTTTAAGTTTTTTGGACTAATACTCCGAGAAAGTCACACCCTTCTGCTAGGAATGATACAAGTGTTCAGTAGTTGGAGATCCCCGTGACACGTATCGGATTTATACTAAAACCCATTCAAAACAACGAAGCCCGCAATCTGCTCTTCAAATTGGCCGATTGGGCTAAAAAGCACGGTCATGACACGGTCGTAGTTGCAGAAGACCGGGTCAACCCTCAGGGATCGACCTTGGTACCGGAAGCAAGTCTCGGCGAAGCTGTAGATATGTGTGTCGTCCTAGGCGGCGATGGCACCATGCTTCGGGCTAGTGCTGCCGTGGCAAATGAGGGAGTGCCACTACTCGGCATCAACTTGGGGCGCTTGGGATTCTTGAGCCCATACGATCCCGCTGATGCAGTTGCGACCTTGACCAAAGCGGTTGCTGGTGAGCTTCCTCAAGTAAAGAGAATGCGCTTGCAGATCACCTACCGTCAACAAGGCATGGAGCCGGTTACCCGCAGTGCGCTCAACGACGTGGTTATCAGCCAAGGTGCGATGGCGCGGCTTATTGAATTGCAGGCTCATCTCGACGACTGCATCATCAACTCGTACCGCGCAGATGGTCTCGTGGCTTGCACACCAACTGGGTCGACGGCCTACAACTTAGCTGCCGGCGGGCCTATCATGTATCCCGGGCTCGAGGCCATGGCCATCACGCCAATCTGTGCCCAAGGGCTGACCAATCGGCCGCTCGTTGTTCCCAATACCGGCGTTGTCCGAATCTCGATGAGCCAAGACTCCAAAGGCGTCCAGTCCGGGAGCTGCGTACTCACGATTGACGGTCAATGGGCACACAATTTTCAAAGCGGTGATGAAGTCGATATCACTGCCAGCCCATCGCGAGTAACAATCTTTAGCCGTGATGCTGACTATTTCAATATCTTGCGCACCAAGCTGCATTGGGGCGTGATGGGACCAGGACTATAATCACATGTTGCGACACCTGCGAGTAACTAACTTTGCCATTCTCTCGGACCTCAGCGTCGAATTCGGCGAGGGCTTCAATGCCTTAACCGGAGAAACAGGCGCCGGAAAATCTCTTATTGTCGAGGCGGTCAACCTGCTTCGCGGCGGACGGGCGAGCGCGGACATTCCCCGAACAGGAGCTAAAGAAGCGGTAGTAGAAGCAGTTTTCGAGCTCACCGATCTTGTCCGGGACCAAGTCGTACAGCTATTGGCCGAGGCCGGGCTGCCAGAAAGTGACGACGACCTCCTGGTTCGCCGCGTCATTCACAAAGGCGGACGTTCGCGCACCTATATTAATGGCGCGCTCACAACCGCCTCGCGACTTGCCGGCATTGGTTCCTTACTTGTGGACCTGAGCGGACAGCATCAACACCAGGGCTTGGTTGATCCCAAGCGGCACCGGGATATTCTCGATTCGTTTGCCGAGAACAGCAGCTGCCTGGCTACCATGCAAGAGGCTCACGCACTTTGGGCTGCTAGCCGGGATGCACTCAGTGCGATTGTCAAGAACGCGCAAAACCGGGATGAGCGCCTGGACTACCTGCGCTTTCAACTCGACGAATTGAGTGAAGCCAATTTGCAGTCCGGCGAAGACGAGACATTAGAAAAAGACCGAGCCATACTTTCCAGCGTCGACAAGTTGCAAGGCGCGGCCAACGAGTGTGAGGCCCTGCTCTACGGCGGTGATGGATCGGCTGTCGACAAACTGCACATGGCTGCAAGGTCCATCGAGGGATTGAGCGAGCTAGATGAGGGATTGGCCGAATGCGCGCAACTTGTGGGCGAGGCGCGAACCTTGGCAGAAGAAGCTGCCCGTGCCATCGGACACTACGCGGCCGGATTGGACTCCGATCCGCGACGCCTAGGCGAAGTAGATGACCGGCTCGCCCTCATTCGGCGCCTCACTCGAAAGCACGGCTGTACTCTCAATGCCCTGGTCGACAAAACTACCGAGCTAACCAAAGAAGCGCACGATCTAGACCACCAAGAGGAGCGTTTGTCCGGGTTACAAGCCAAGGTTGACAAAGCTCAAGTCGTGGCGAAAAAGGCAGCGATGGCCCTGCGCAAACGTCGCAAAAAGGCGGCGACAAAACTCGAGTCAGAAGTAAGCCCTGCCCTAGCCGAATTGGGCATGACCTCGGCACAACTCATTGTGCAAATGGAAGACACAGAAATCACCAGCCACGGAGGTGACCACGTTGAGTTTTTGCTCGCTGCCAACACCGGTGAAGTCGCCAAACCGCTCTCACGCGTTGCGTCCGGCGGTGAACTCTCGCGCATCATGCTCAGCCTTAAACTCGTCTTAAGGCGAGCGGACAACGTCAGTTCCTACGTATTTGACGAGGTCGACACAGGAATCGGCGGCGGCACGGCAGAAGTAGTCGGACAACAAATCCGCAAAGTCGCCGACGAGAGACAGGTCCTTTGTGTCACGCACTTACCGCAAATTGCAGCCTTCGCAGACCAACACTTCCTCGTCTCCAAACGCGAAGACAAGGGCCGGACAGAGACCTCGGTCAAACGACTCACTGAGAAGCAACGCCACGCGGAGATCGCACGCATGGTTGGCGGTGTCCGAGTCTCCGCTCAAGCCCGAGCTCACGCCAAAGAGATGATCGAATCGGCTCGCAATTAACGCCTCTAAGGGACGATCGTTGGCGAGAAAAAACACTTTCAAGTGCGTGTAGGTACTATCGGACCCGCTACTTAACTCCCTCGCAGGTTGCGCCTTTAGCGGCACAGCGGCAGTCGTAGCGCCGAGCAACAGACGCTTGAACATCGTTGCCAACATTCAGATTAATGGCGTCGGCTTGCGATCGCAATAACAGGCCCGCGTTGCCAATAATTTCAATGGCATCGACTCGGCCAGAGACCGCCACACTAGGGCCCAATGTCACCTACACCGAGACTAGCGATGGCTCCTGTCTCGCGCTAGCGGACGAAAAACGTATTGATAATTGCTGCCAACACGTGCTTCAGTGATTTTCTGTTCATTGATCGCGAAGCCACCATCGATCGCCTTCCTCGAAGTTGTACTTCTTGCACTATTTACTCTAGCGTTGTCCGAGCAAGATCACCAAGTAAATCGCCCCGTCGCCCATCACCGGGTGATTGCCTTGGGCGACTCCCAAGCCAAAGTAGCTGATCTTATCGCCCTTCAGCGAGTCGGCGGGCTCAAAGGAGCTGATGCTGGAGACGGTGGTCACCAAGGTCGATACCCTAGTAAAATTTCCGACGTTTGCATCGAGACTTTTGCTGGCAATCGCCGACGCTTCTTCCGTAGGCATGCCACTGGCGATGGAGTTTGCAAACTGCTGCGCGACTTGAGTAAGTGCACCGCTCTCGCCCATGGCTTTTACCGCTTGAATCTTCGCGACCACTTGCCGCTTGACCTTTCTGGGATCGATCGGCCTCGGAATCAGAATAAAGACTTGGGTCACCAGTAGCTCCCTACGCCCGGCGACTTCCTCGCCCAAGCTAATTCCAATACCCACATGAGAAACATCGGTGGACAACAAATTGGCCCGGTGTCCGGGGCTGTTCATGAGGCCGAGTTGCGCTTCGCCTACACCATAGGCCCGAGCTACGTTTTCCAATACAACCGCGGTGCGCACATCGCCCGCTTTGACCCGATCTCCAGCACTTCCCGTACGAGGTGAAACATGTGCCACATGTCCGGTTTCTAACATCTCGTCGCTGTGCTTGCGCCCAACAGACACCAAGCGTCGGTCAAGTTTCAAGGCTGGTAAGCCGTGTTTCGCGCGGTCTTGGTTGACCATTTTAAACATACGCTCCTCTGCCTCTTCTCTGGATTTGGGAGGCGGATCGGAGGATGGCCCTATCGATGGCACGGCGGTTGGAGCGCGCTCATCACACCAGACAGGGAAATTGGCCAGGACTGTCGAGCCCGATGCATCCTCAGCGGTGATCTCAAGTTGTTGTCGTCCGGTTTCTTGTTCGCAACTAAAGAGCGCCCGAAATCCCTTAGCGCCAATGAGAGACACCGATAATCGAGTTACCTGCCCATCGGCTCCGGTGTGCCACACGTGCGGTTCGGAAAAGGATGGCGCCAACACGCCTTCAATTCCCGCGCTCCCACCTCTGGGCAATTCCCTGGCGATAGGACGTGTAGTCAAATGACTCTCCTGAAAGGCCAAAAGAATCAGATCGGTGTCCGAACCTCGCCGCGTGCCAATTCCAACTCGGGCAAATCGTCCGGCAGACAGCATCTCGGACAATCGTTCGGTGAGTCCTTCCGCAATGCTCTCTGGACTGTCGATATCTCCTTCGATGATCAGCAAATTGGGTGAAGGTTCAATAATGCCTCGCCGATGCAGTGCAAATTCGATAAAGGTATAGGGAATGGGGCCGCCTTTGGGCGAGATCGCGGCCAAGTCGCCGAGTGCTGCAAAGAGCCTGGCGTCCGGCACAGGGGGCTTGGTATTGGCAGCAACACTCGCCGCCTCAACCGACTTTAGTATTTCGCGAATGAGCGCGTTGTCCGGCACCTGTTCCCGAGAGAGGGAATTGTACTCGGGTGCTGCGTGGCTGAGTTTGACGTTGGAAGGCGTGCGCGCCTCCGAGTCCGGCTGGGCGCGTTTCCGCCAACTTGGCTGAGCGCCTTGAGGCCCCCCACCGCAGGACTGGAGAAAAAACAGCAGGCTGCCAAGAATCAAGCTCAGACGAAGTCCCGGCATATCTTACTCTGCTGCCTTCGCTTTAGTAGAGCTTGGATCTTTGAGCGGCGCAAGCTTATCTTTCGGCGGCACTAAGCCTGTGGACGGCACTGAGCCTGTGGACGCTGGCACTGCCTCCCCGGACGGCACCGGAACTGAAGAAGCACCTGGCACCGGTGATACTGGTGGCGGGGGTAGAGTACGGCTACGCTGTGTAGGCACTGGCAGTTCACCCTCTTCGTCTGCGAACTCGACCGTGAGCATTCGCCCCAAGGCGTGAAAATCCTGAATGGTGATCGGATTCCACGAGCTGGCGGCCAAGCCTTTGTCTTTGGGTTTCTCTCCACGGACAATGTTCATACGCCACTTGTCCCCCAGAGCTGGCGGCAACCGGACAGGCATTGCTGCGTTCATTCCCTTCACATCCTCCAAAGGAATGGCAATCTCGACGTTCCAGCTTCGATCGGTGTCATCACGAGAGTCGCTGGTACCATCGACGACCACGGCTGACTTCATCTTCGAGTCCCACTCAAAATGGTGTTTTTGTCCGCGGCCGATCGGAAACCAAGCGTCAAAATGCGCGTTGTTCGGATTCACCTGTAGCTCAATATAACCTCGACCATTTCGGTCTGCGTCGATAAAGAGCTCAATGACATCTTCTTTCCACAAGGTGTCATCTTGGTTCTTAAACTGGCTGTAGATATCCTTGTCCGATATTTGGATAAACGCGTAGAGAAAATTGTCATCCCACAGAAGCTGCGCATGGGTATCAGCCCCAACAGCTCGTCCGCCTTCCGCATCGCTAAAGTTAGGACTCATGGGAGCAACCTTCCACGATGCCTCGGTAGCCTTACCATCGATCACAATCGGCTCACTCGCCTTGGGAATGCGATACACGGTCTTTTTGGGTTGGGATGGCATGCTGCCACCCTTCACGACGAAGGTATATACGGGCGTTCGCCGCTCTGCATCTTTGGGCCCGGCAATAATCGGCATTCGAGCCGAAGTTCCCTGTCCGCCCTTTTTGTAGAGGCCGACCGATAGCAGCGCGCTCTTTCCGCGCCACATCTTGGCCAAAGCAAACTTCTGCTCATCCCGAATGATATCTCCGGCTTTCCATTTCGATGATGGATAGCCGGTGCGCATGTCCGTAGAGTCAAGATTTAGCCAGTCGCCACTGGGCCCATTGAGGTGAGCAAAGATTTTCCAATCGGCTCCGGGCGGCTCAACGACTTTCCAGTAGTGAACAATACGTCCAGCCCCACCGGGAGATAGCACCTTGGTACTCACCGAATTGCCGAGATAGAGCACCTTGCCACCGAAGTCGACCTGCATCGCGTTGTCGATATCGGCGGGAAGTTCGGACAAGAGGTTTGCCTGAATATACGCCTCGTCTACCTTCTTGTCCGGTGGGCCTTTTTCCACACAGGAGAACAGAGAGACAAGAGCGACAAGGGCAAAGGAAGCGATTTTCATAACGGGAAGAGCGAGAGTGAGAGTGGAAGCGAGAGCGAAAGCGAGGCGTTTAGAATCGCCACTGCACGCCGCCAGGCGCAGGACCAAACGATGAGCCCGAAGACATTGGCAAAAGTAGCGAGCGCGTTGGCTGAGAGCTCGGACCATCATCCGTGCTGGCAATGTTTATCAAAACAACAACCCCAACTCCCGCGACAACCCAAAACCACCACTGCTTGTAGAACGGGTCATCCCCGGCGGCATCCCCTTCTGGCGGTGGCACCAAAGCATTGGGATTGGATGAATCTGGGGCCCCGGGCTGCATGGCATTGCCACTGG
>JAESTW010000746.1 GCA_016763395.1 Kofleriaceae bacterium | reverse complement strand
GGTTGCCATGGTGTACAGCATCGCCTCCTCAAGATCGTTATTGAGCGCGGCATTGAGCCACTGGTCGGCTACCGGGATGCACTGGGTGCGAAAGGCGAAGCGAAAGAAGCTGCGCAGCTCGGTGACCATACGAGGCACCTCGTCTCTCTCTGAAGTATGGCCCAAACCGGGAGTTGATCGAAGAACATTAGTGCATGATCAAGTTTGTAGTCAGGACCAAGTGGGTCATCTGTGTCGGTCAGATCCCAGCACAAGTCGGACATCAACTTAAGAAATACACTGATGTAGCGTTGTGGCCCTTCGAATTCCGCACTCTCCGGGCTGGCTTCGAAGTTGGAGGCCATCATGCCGAGGCGGTGGCCCAGCTGCTCCTCGTAGAAACTCTCCATCTCTGGTGACTGTAAACCGTGGTGTAAGTCATCAGTGCAAGACGGCCAGCGAGTGTCTAGATCCTCTCGCATATCATCCCAAAAGAAGAGTTGACCTCCGAGGTGATTCCCACGACAGCTAGCGAAGGGGCAACGATCGTCCGAAGATCCGTTTACTTCGCTCATGGACTTGTATTGGAAAAAACGCCGGCATTCTTCGCACCACAGCCAGCATTCTTCTGGGCTCTCAGCGTTCTTGAGTTTCGTTCGGGGGCAGTCAATCATTCTAATCTTCATCGCTTTGAACTCCTTTTCCCCCCTTATCGAGTTTTGGCTGTGATAGTTGCGTGATTTTGATAGTTAACATGCAATTCGTTTGGATCGGCCCGAGCAAACAATCGCAAACCCGCCCAATCGCTCGCCGTAGTCCGGCCACTCTTGTTCACACTCCTTGCCCGGTTCCGGATCGGCAACGTATATCCGCGAGGGGCTTTCGCCGTAGCCGTAGAGCGCCACCCAATGCTCTTCATCCACCAAGTACGAGACCAGAACTTTACCGGCACTCACCGAGCGAACAATTCGATCAAACCCCATGTCGTATCGGACATTGGCCGACACCCCAGCCCGCCGCAACACCCGTACAATCGCGCTTTGTCCGGTCCCAGTCCGGGCGGTTCCAAGGGCGTCGAAGATCGACTGGCCGGTAAAGGTCTTCTCGAAGTACCGGAGCACCATGAGTACCGCCGCGTACCCGCAAGAATAGTTCCTCGACTGCCGGTACCCGGGCACGTCCAACGTGAATACCGATTTGTCACCTGGCCTGTGCAAAAGCCCAAAAGGTGGCGCAGAATAGGGTTTGACGCCTCTATTGCTCAATGAGCCCGCCTTTTTTTGGGTGGATCTGCGCCCTCAACACCTCACAAGAGTGCCATTTGCTCTCAGCAACTACAACATCTAGTGCCCCACTCATTGTGGTGTTTTCGCGAGTAGTTAGCTGGCTGAGATGGGACAGTGGGACAAGAGCTTGTCGCATGCCCTAAGGCGCGAAACCGCCATTTCACTGCATTGGGGAAAGGGTTTCGGAGCAAACAAACTTAGTTTTTGCGGTGATCAGCGTGCTAGGGTCGGCAACCTATGAACAAGCGATTCAGAGTTTCTACCACCCTTTTCTTCGCCTCTTGTGCCTGGGCGTCCGTTCTTGCTTCTTGCGGCGGCAGCACCGCAGAGCAAGGCGCTGCTTCTCTTCCTACTGATACCACAGTGACAACAGAAGTTTCCCCAA
Source organism: Kofleriaceae bacterium (assembly GCA_016763395.1). GTDB lineage: Bacteria > Myxococcota_A > Polyangia > Haliangiales > Haliangiaceae > NORP324. The sequence continues at coordinate 4,775 of JAESTW010000746.1, read as the reverse complement.
ACAGCTCGCAAGTGCAAGAGAAGACCACACTCCTCGCTGTCGGACTCGATCCAGACGCTCTCAACCGCGAGATTAGCCCATGTGATGATTTCTATCAGTTCGCTTGTGGCGGTTGGCTTGAGAAGACCGAAATCCCTGCGGACAAATCCCGCTACGGTCGCTTTACTCAGATTTACGAGCGAAACGAAGTCGTACTTCACAGTATCTTGGACGAAGCACGGGCCAAAACCCTCAAGAGCCCTGTCTCAGAGAAAATCGGAGCGTACTACGGCGCATGCATGGACGAAGCAGCAGTAGAGTCCGCAGGCACCAAGGCAATTACGCCACTGATGGCGATCATCAAATCGGTCAAGAACACCAAGACACTCGACAAGGCGATCTCGCAGCTTCACAAAAACGGAGTACCAGCGCTCTTCAGACTCTCCTCCTCGCCGGACTACGTCGATGCAACTCTCATGATTGCTGAGATGACCCAAGGCGGGCTCGGCCTCCCCGATCGTGACTACTACCTAAAGGACGACGAACGCAACAAGACGATTCGCGCCGAGTACAAAAAGCACATTGCTGCCATGTTCGTACTCAACGGCATGAAATCGAAAATCGCCGGACGCGCCGCCGCTGACGTTATCAACATTGAAACACAACTAGCCAAAGCGTCCATGACTCGGGAAGCTCGTCGCAATCCAGAGAACATCTACCACCGCATCGAGCTAGAGGGCGTATCCAAGCTTGTCCCGAGTTTTGACTTCGCAGGCTACTTCGCTGGCTTGGGTTTCCCCAACATCAAAAACATCACCGTCGACTCTCCAGAGTTCTTCTCAAGTCTTGAACCCTTGCGAAAAAAGGCTAGCGCCAAGATGTGGCGAAATTACCTGAGCTGGCATGTACTCGACTCTCACGCCTCACTCTTGCCAAAGGCCTACGTGGAGCAGAACTTCAAGATGTCGCAGGTTCTGTCCGGCGCCAAAGTACTGCCACCAAGGTGGAAGCGCTGCGTATCCTCCACAGACCATGCACTGGGAGAAATGCTCGCTCAGCCCTACTTGGAGAAAATGTTTACTCCTGCCGCCAAAGCTGGCGTTGATGGAATGGTCCAGGGAATCTCGAAAGCATTCGGCGTTGTCGTCAATGACCTGAGCTGGATGAGCGATGCCACCAAGGTGAAGGCACACGAAAAACTCTCATCGATGAGCCCACTCTTTGGATATCCGGCCACCTTCCGCACCTACGATTTCGAGGTTACGCCCAAAGCATACGCCGCCAACGCAATGGCCTCTCGGCGCCACGAAAAGGCGCGTGACCTGGCCAAAATCGGCAAGACTTACGACCGCAGCGAGTGGTTCATGTCTCCACAGACCACCAATGCCTACTATAACCCGCAAGCGAACCAAATGGTGTTCCCTGCTGGCATCTTGCAGCCGCCCTTTTTCTCCGAGAAAGCGCATGTACCGGTGAACCTGGGCGCTATGGGTATGATCGTCGGACATGAACTCACCCACGGATTTGACGATTCTGGCGCCAAGTTCGACGCGCAAGGCAACATGAAAAACTGGTGGGCTCCAGCAGACCTCAAGCAGTTTGCAAGCCGCGGAGAATGCGTAGTTGATCAGTACGCCAGCTACGAGCCCCTTCCCGGACTGCATCTCAATGGCAACCTCACTCTCGGTGAGAACATTGCTGATATCGGTGGTGTAAAACTCGCCTTTATGGCCTACCGCGAAATGGTCGCCAACAATGAAGTTAGCCTTGTAGCAGATGGCTACAACGAAGATCAGCAGTTCTTCTTGGCAGTCGGACAAGCGTGGTGCTCCAAATCCCGCGAAGAAGTGTCCCGAGCTCTGGTTGTCACCGACCCGCACTCACCCGCTCCCTTCCGCGTAAACGGTTCCCTCTCAAACTCTCCAGAGTTTGCAGAAGCATGGGGATGCGAAAAAGGCTCGCCGATGACTCCAGAAGTCGCTTGCTCTGTCTGGTAAGACCTAGCTAAATAAAGCGCTCTCGCTCCTATCAACGCACACTCGTTGGTAGGAGCTTTTTTGTTTTGTTAAAGAGGCTGGGCGGACAGTGGAAACTGCTGCCAGCCCGCATAGTCAAAATGCCACCACTCCGAGGCAATGGGATTGAAGCCCTGCTCTTGCATCGCCTTGAGCAGAATCCGCGAATTCGCTCGTGCGACCTCGGACACACCCTTGCGCGCGCCGCGATGTGCCCTAGGTGAAAAATCATCATGGGCAGTGGGCATCTCGAGCTCTACACCGCGCTCGTCCGCCAGACTGAGATCAACCGCCGCGCCGCGGTTGTGCTTAGAACCACGCTTAGGCACTCCATCGACCCGAATCGGCCGCGCCACATATCGCGCATTGGGATATTGTTCCCACATTTCTTCTTGAATGCTAAAGGGCCGATAACAATCCCAAAGTAGCAAGCGCAACTTTGATTCTCGCATCTTCGCTTGAACACGCTGCAACGCCGCTGCAACCGGCCTTCTGAGTGAACAGCGATTCACTGGGTACATCACCTTGCCAACAAAGTTGTCCTCTTTGGCGTATCGCATATCCACAACAATGCCTGATTCTCCTCCAGCGACTTGGACAAAGTCGCCCGTTTGTTGTCCGGCATCTACAGCCGACTTCCTGGGCATTGCATCGGCCTGCGCGCCGCGCTCGGTTGGCGCAAGTACCATAGAGTTCTTCTGCACAGGCTGGGCGGGCACTTTACACGCCGCGAGTGCCCCCAAGGCTACCACCCCCACATACAAGCGCATGCCACGTCGCAACGGAGTGCTGCTTTCGACAGCGTTCATAGGCGCATTCGGCGACGCACTTCCTGCCCTTCTTTGATCTCGACATATACCGTCTTGGCCGGCTTGCCAGCTCCCGGTACCACTCGAATTTTGTGCCGTCCTACAGGTAGTGAAATCGTTATTGGAGTTCTTCCGCGCCTCTTGCCATTCACATACACACGCCCGCGAATGCTTGAGGACAAACGCAACGTTCCCATTCCCGCCTCTGTCGAGCCAGTCTCATCGCCGGCCTGCGCACTAGAAGCTCCATCGCCGGCATCTTCCCCGGCCCCAGCATCTCGGACACCGGCATCAGATTCTCTATCAAGACCTCCGCCGCTTGCATCTTCCACAGCCACGGAAGAATCTCCGATCCCCGAATCGAGACGTACCTCAAGAACAAAGGTAGCCGCGTCCGATGCCAGCACAGCAGCTTCAATATCGCCACTCTTACTACTACTACTTTTTCGTACAACTACAATTACGATAGCCCCAAGCACAAGCACCGTCGCGACTGCCAGCGCCACAATCGGAATTCTGGATGAGCCCTTCTCTCGAGAACCCCTTGTGTGCTTTGTGGGCGACACGATTTGTGTCTTGACCGGAAGTGCAGGAAGAGGCGGTAGCTGGAGTTCGTTCCCGGCCACGATAGAAGATGCCACGATAGAAGATGCAGGTAGCGAGGTGGCCGCCACTTTTGCTGTCTGTTTTTTTCCTGCTCTGGTTTCCGCTCGAGCGGAGTCGAGATCACTCGCGGCGCTGCCTCCACTCAAGGTCTCCGGTAGATCTAGACTAGAGATAATCAAGTTCTGAGTGTCCCCCCACGATGGCGCGACTCCAGTATCCGAGAAATCCGCGAACTCGGTTGCTTCTTGAAAAGGGTCCGAGTTGGTTTCGTTGGGATCACCCTGTTTGGCAGCACGACCACCTTCGCTCGTTTTTAGGTTCTCCAAGGCAACCGCAATTGCGCTCATTGTGTCTTCGTAGTCGACAATCTTCGTCGCCACAGAAAAATCCGATTCCCATTCGTCAACCTCGCCTATCGGGGGCGCTACAACCGTTGCCGCGTCTTCAGTCCGGGCTCGATAGGACCGGACGAGGCTATCGGACTGCTCTTTCCCCTCACGTGCTGCCCGGACAAAGTCTCGTTGTTTTTTGAGTTTATCCGCAAAGACGCTCTGTATCTGCGCCGTGATTTTCAGTGGCGCTAGCGGTGTTCCCTCTTGCAATAGCGCTCGGTCTAGTGCTGAGCCAAAATCTCTGGCACTCTGGAAGCGCAGAGTTGGATCTCGGTGTAGGGCCCGTAGAACTGTCGCGTTCAGCGCATCTGTAATGTCCGGCCGAACACTCTTGGCCGAGGGAGCGGCTTCGCTGACGATTGCCCGCATCGTCTCCTCGGAGGTATCTCGCTTGAACAAGCGGCGCCCAGTAACAGCCTCCCAGGCCACTGCCCCCAACGAGAAGATATCACTGCGTGCATCGCTCTGCCCAGACTGAATTTCCTCCGGTGACATATACGCCGAAGTTCTTCGGACAAAACCGTGTCGACCAGCTAAAATCATACGCATCCGGGCGATGTCGAAGTCTAGAATTTTTGTCGTTCCAGACGCCGTAATAAACAAGCTACGCGGATTGAGATCGCCGTGAATCCGTCCGACTTTGTCATCGAATTTGTGAATATGAGCCGCGTGTAAGCCTTCACACGCCTGTGAGAGCAAAGAGAGAAGAAACCGCGTATCAGCGAGCTTGGGGTTTTTGCGCCGCGCCAGCAAGACATCTACAAGTGGCACCCCTTCCAGGTACTCAAGCGCAATATAGTGGTGCTCTTGATTGTTACCAATCTCGTACACCATTCGGACATTGGGGTGTTCGATGTACGCGGCCGTTTTAGCCTCCTGATAAAAGGTGTCTGCAACCTCTTTGTCTTCCATCAGCACGGAGTGAATGCGTTTGATGATGACTAATTTTTCGAATCCGCCCGCCCCTTGACTGC
>JAESTW010000745.1 GCA_016763395.1 Kofleriaceae bacterium | reverse complement strand
TCCACGTCCGAGATGCAAGTGTCTTCATACTTGGTCCCGGGGTACGTAGAGACAATCTCTAGCGTAACACCTTCGAAGTTGCCACCGGACAAAGGCATTTGCACTTCCAACCACTCCATTTTGTCCGCGAGCAGTATGGTCTGCGTAGTCCCGCCCGGGAGAATTCGCAGTTTGAGTTCCTTGATTCTGGCGTTTTGCCCGTAGAGATCTTTGCTCTTGTGATACCCGTTACGCAGTCGCAGGCGCAATTTCGTAGCCTCCTCTATCGTTGATGTGTGAATTCGCACCCACTCGCCGTTGCCATCTCCCGTGCCTCCTTCAATCCAAGTTGTTTTGGGGTCACCATCCATCAAGTAATTGGGGTGGTAGTTTTCCTGAAAACGATTGGTGTTCCCCCACAAAAAGGAGCTCGCCTCAATTTTATCCGAATACAGGCGGTGTTCGACCTGGGCAGCAACAGCCACAGAGTCGGACATCTCATGAACTGGCACATCGTTTAGGATCGCAGCACGAACACCGCCAGAAGAACTCTTACTCTCCTCGCAGGCTCCTAGGAAGCTGGTGTAGGACACCAGAAATAAGCACCGGAGGTGCGTAAAGTAGACGCTTGCGCAGCCAGCGTTAGGAGCTTGGGTGTTGAACTTGTTTAACACCAGGCTCCTAGTGCCGCAATCCCACAGCCAATGAATTTCATCGCAGGATTGTACATTACTCGGTAACTCTCAGTTGGACGGCGAGCTGTTGTCGGAGCTGCCACCAGCGATAAAGGCCTCCGCCAATTGGTCCGTCGTAATCGCGTAGCATTGGCCACAGGCATCACAAGAAACCTCAATGTCTCCACTCGCAATGAGTTCGCCAATATCAGAAGTGGGTAAGGTAGACAAACCGAGGATCATACGCTCAACGCTACAAGTGCAGCCAAAGCAAAGTGACGAGTTGGCCAGAAGTGCGTACTCCTGCTCTCCCAGGATGTCCGAGATTAGCGTTTCAGGAGCTGCAGATGCCAGTAGCCAAGCACGTATCGTAGTGAAGCCTTCCATGTGCGCGAGCATCTCTTGCAACCCTTCTTTGGTCGCCTCTGGGGTCATCTGAACAACATAGCCGCCAACCGATTTAAGCTTGCCTTCGTCGATTACAGATTCAATGCACACAAGAGCCTTAATCTGTTCGGACTGCATTAAGTAGTGCATAATCGCATTACTCATGGCCGCTCCCTTTTCGAGGGGCACAATTCCCTGGTGTAAATCGCCGTTGCGCAGTGTGTAGTTCACTTGCATCAGCCCGTTACCGCCGTTCAGTCCGGAACTGAGCTCTACTTTGTGTCCAGGCTCTCCGGGGTTGACGATGCTGCGATTCTGTCCGTCCGGTAATGCATCTGCGACCAGACGATGCCCAGCCGGGTCCTTCAGAATGATCTGAACCCGGTTCCCTGGCTGCATCGTTTCCCGCACAAGTACTGCGGCTACCATCAGTTCTGCCTGTTGGCTCAAGAGTTCATCAGGCACTGCTTGCCGAGTCGCTGCCTCGATGCACGAAGCCTCCATTGTAGCCACGATTACTCGAAATTGACCATCGTTGGTCATCGCACGTATCACTCGGTCGTTATTCTCTTGAGTCAAAGCGGCCCCCTTCTACATTCGAATAGTACTGCCAAGCAAACTTCATCGAGGCAAACCCAATCATTTCCGAGCCATTTTGACGGATCTGCATGGTTGCTACGCACCGAGTCAATTATAGCCCCCACGCGCGTGCCAATTGAGATAAATCTGGTATGGTCGCCGCAACTATGGCAGATACCGCAAAATTAACTCTAGATGGCAAAGAAATTGAACTACCGATCATCGTTGGTACTGAGAACGAAAAGGCGATCGACATCAGTTCACTCCGAGCTAAGACTGGTTATATCACCATTGACGAAGGCTTCAAGAACACCGGTTCTTGTACAAGCTCAATCACCTTTCTCAACGGCGAAGAAGGAGTACTCAGGTACCGCGGTTATGCCATCGAAGACCTAGCGGAAAAGGCTGAATTTCTGGAAGTCGCATATCTGATCATCTACGGAACTCTTCCTACAGAAGAAGTCTACACGAAGTTCAAGACCGATATTCGCCGCCATAGCATCATCCACGAGGACATGAAGCATTTCTTCAACGGCTTCCCCTCCTCTGGACACCCAATGTCCATCCTCTCCTCGATGGTTTGTGCGCTTTCGACGTACTACCCGGACAGCATGGACGCGGATCCGGACGATGAGATGCAAATCACTCGTCTGCTCTCCAAGATTCGAACCATCGTTGCCTTTGGTTACAAAAAGTCCATCGGACATCCGGTCATCTACCCACGCAACGATCTTTCGTACTGCGCCAATTTCTTGCACATGATGTTCGCTGTACCAGCAGAGCCTTACGAGCCCGATCCTAAAGTTGTAAAAGCCATCAACACGCTACTCATTCTGCACGCAGACCACGAGCAAAACTGTTCCACAGCGACAGTCCGTCTAGTGGGCTCAAGTGGCGCCAATCTATACGCCGCAGTCAGTGCTGGAATTCTGGCACTCTGGGGACCACTGCACGGTGGCGCAAACCAGGCTGTCATTGAGATGCTGGAAGAGATTCAAGCGTCCGGCGGCGATTACAAAGGCTTCATGGAGAAGGTCAAAGACAAGAGCTCTGGCGTCAGGCTTATGGGCTTCGGACACAGAGTCTACAAAAGCTACGATCCTCGCGCCAAGGTTCTTAAGGACATGGCTGACGATCTCTTGCCGTACCTTAAGGTCAATGACCCACTCTTGGACATCGCAACTCAACTAGAGAAGATAGCTCTCGAGGATCCCTACTTTGTCGAACGCAACCTCTACCCGAACGTCGATTTCTACAGCGGAATCGTCTATCGGGCACTCGGACTTCCAATCGACATGTTTACTGTCATGTTCGCCCTGGGACGGCTTCCCGGCTGGATTGGCCAGTGGCGCGAAATGATGAAGGATCCGGGCAAGAAAATCGGTCGACCTCGACAGGTTTACACCGGCGAAAACGCTCGCGAATTCGTGCCTCTCAACAAGCGATAGCATACTCAGAGCCCAGCCTCCATTGGGTCGCTGGGCACTTCTTGACTACAGCTTTGCTTCAGTAGGTCGATCTATGGGGAGATGGCACATTCCACTTCCCAACAGATTGACCTCGTAGAACAAAGCGACATTGAAGTTGCACAGGCCAAGCGCACGCAATCTGCCTTGGCTACCGTGGGGACGGACGATTCCGACCAGACAGGTTCCGGCCAGGCTGTGGGAACGGACAATTCGGACCAGAAAGAAGACGCGGTGAGCCACGATCATCAGCAAAAACGACTAGACCTCGCGCCGCCACCGGGTTCCTCCTTGGGAATCCGCAAGATGGCCAGACGGGTGAGCAGTCCGGTTGAGCGTTTTCTTCATCTAGAAGCCGCTGGAGGTATTGTTCTTTTGATTGCGGCGGCAGTGGCACTCATTTGGGCGAACTCCTCCCTTGCACACTCCTACCACGACCTCTGGCACACGCCCTTTGTGTTCTCAGTAGGTAGTATTCAGGGGTCCGTCAATCTGCACTTCTTCATCAACGATGTGCTGATGACCATCTTCTTCCTCTTGGCCGGGCTGGAGATCAAACGCGAAATCGTCAAAGGCGAACTCTCGGACATTCGCCGTGCCTCCTTGCCGCTGGCGGCGGCGCTGGGCGGGATGTTGTTTCCAGCCATTATCTGCTTTGTGCTCAATCCCTCCGCACCAGCGAGTTCGGGTTGGGGTGTGCCCATGGCCACCGACATCGCTTTTGCTCTGGGCGTGATGTCCCTGCTCGGCAATCGTATTCCAGCGGCAATGCGAATTCTTCTGTTGGCGTTGGCTATTATCGACGACCTTGGTGCGATTTTGGTAATCGCGATTTTCTACACCGCTGACTTCCAAATGAGTGGACTCTACATCGCATTTGCGGGAGTCGCCACCCTCATTTTGTGGCTGCGCTTGGGAGTCCGTCCGGGCGCGCTCTACCTCGTACCGCTTGCGATTATTTGGGCGGGCCTCTTTATCGCGGGTATTCATCCAACCTTGGCCGGTGTAATCGTCGGCCTTGCAACCCCCGTAAAACCATGGCTATCTGCAGACCAGTTCATCTCTACTGCCAAAAACTGCATCGCCGACTTTGAAGCGAGCGAGAAGCTTTCGCCGGAGAAGATCGAAGACAATCAGCTCGGTGCTATCAAACAACTTCACTTCGCAGCTCGCGAAGCGCTCTCGCCAGTAACTCGCGGACAAGACCAAATGCACATTTGGATTGCCTTTGGAATCATGCCTCTCTTCGCTCTGGCCAATGCTGGCGTCGGCCTCGACGGTGTCGACTTTGGGATTCCCGGCGCCATGAAAATCATGCTCGGTATCAGCCTCGGACTGGCCATCGGAAAACCCTTGGGAGTGCTGTTGGTTTCCTGGGTTTTCGTGAAGCTCGGACTCGCCAGTATCCCCAAAGGACTCACCTGGAGCAGTATGGCGGTTATCGGTATGCTCGCAGGCATCGGTTTCACCATGGCCATCTTTATCGCTGAGCTCGCGTTTGCCGGACAACCCGCTCTTCTGAGCTTGGCCAAACTAGCAATCTTGATAGGCACCGGCGGCGCGGCAGTCGTTGGTATGATTCTCGGCCGAGTTCTTCTCAAGCCAGTAACTGGCGAGTTAGCTACGCTCACCGCTAGCGACGTCGAGCGCTCCACCGAATACTAGAGGACGATTCTGGTGTCACCTGAGGTGGTGCCAGATATCGAAGGCTGACTGGTTATGCCGATCAGTCTCGGTGTCTGGTTAGCTCTGATACCGGAATGAGCTTGGCCTCGCCCTTAATATCAGCCTTGACGTCGGTAGCGCCGCAATAAAAACACGCGCCATTGAGGATCACATCGTGGTCACACTCAGTACATTGGGGACAGTTTTGGGCGTCCATACCGTGACTACAAGCCTTGTCCATTGTCCCAACCCTACCGTGCAAGTATCTCGGCGACTACCACATGCACCATAACTTCTGCCATAATGTGAAGACGCCGTGAATTTAGCTTCGTATGCAGCCCCTTGGGCAGTCTTCTACAGACAACAGCTGGCAGAAGTACAAGTTCTGTTGGGCGCTGGTGATTCAGAGCAGGATGAGACGCTTGTTACTCTGCTTCAGGACCGGGGCTTCACGGTGCAATGTGCCTCGCCCACTGAGGCCCAAGACCTGAGCTCCACGGGCGAGTGCCACTTGCTTCTGTCCGACAAGAAGCCGATCTCAATTCAAGGTGAGTGGTTTTTTAGAACAGACAAATTCGTAGAATCGAAAATCGCCAACGCCATTGCCGAAGATGCGCTGGACTATGCCTTGTCCTCGACTCGTCCCAGTCTCGTGGCAAAGCGCATCGAAGTCGCACTTGATGCCACGACGGCAAGACGACTCTTTGATGCCATGAAAAACGACTTGCAAAAACAGATTTTTGGCAGCGCCCTGCCGGCATGCGCGCTACTTGTGCCCTATCAACAATTCCTCGTCAACCTGCGAGTCGCCACACCGACTAGGGCCGCATTCAGCGTCGTGCATGGCGACTCAAAACGAGCTGCCCTCATTGCCAACTCACTGGCCCATACTGGCTGTCCCGCTAGTGTGCAAGCCCCGGGACAAGTGGATGGTGGCGATGCTGACGATGCTGACGTCTT
>JAESTW010000744.1 GCA_016763395.1 Kofleriaceae bacterium | reverse complement strand
TTAGGGCACTTCGAAACGCCTTCGAGTCGTCTACCAATAGGATTCGTATGGGCGACTGATTCATGGACTCACTCGAACCCGGACAGAAACGCAATTCCCCTCAAACACCAGGAGGGCGCGAGGATCAGTAGTATTGGTAGAGAAGGGGACCGATCTCGGCGCCTCCAGAACAAACACAGCGGCTTCTCCGCCAATACGAGGCAGTACGTTACCAGTGATAATGTTGGCGACCTCGCCAAGTCCGTCCATTAATAGTTCCATCTCGCTGATCTCTATTTCACCAACAATATGCCCAACCAACTCAGGCAAAAAGCCTTCGTCAACCGAGACAAAGAGTTCACCGCATATAGGTCCGCTAAAACTAACACTCGCTGATCGAGGAGTTTCTACACTCAGCTCGCCGTCCGAAAGTTCGTCCGGCATCAATAGGCACATCTCCTCAAAAGTCAGGACCGCCGCCGCACATAGTTCCTTCTGCCAATTCTTGTCCATTTTCACCTCCGATAGCTCCGATTACAGCGTCCACAAGATCTTCAGGGGTGAAGGGCTTGCGAACAAATCCCACAGAAAAGCTGCGAAGATGCGCCAGCCGCGTCTCACTGCCCTCAGTGGATACAATAACAATCGGTAAACTTGCCGTGGAAGAATCTCCACGAATTCGCTCGACCAATTCGATTCCATTCATTATCGGCATATTGATATCGACCAAGGCCAAATCAAATGCTCCTTCGCTCAGTTTCACGAGCGCGTCCTGTCCATTTACGGCGGTACGAACCTGATCCACCGGGATGCCAGCCATCTCAAGCGATCGAATCACCAACTTTCGCATCACCGCGCTATCATCAACTACAAGGATTCTCATCGACATTTTACATTCCCCTCGCGACCCGTGAGGCCGACTTCTCAAGTTCGTAGTGCTCTCCTTGGGCGACGATATCTACTCGTCCGGTACCAATTTGCATGCTCAGTGTCCTAGATTTCGAGCCTCCGACGTCAATTGCGGCAATCAGTACTCGGTTCTTCATCAACAAGCGCTTTAGCGCTATGGTATTTCTCTTGCCAATTTGCAATACGCTGGGTCCATCGGCCATCTGAACACTCGCACCTCCAGCAACCCGGATAATAATTCGACTCTTTTCCGCCCCAAGTGCATAGCAAGCCTTAAACAACATTGGAACTCCAGTCTCCACGTAGCGAAGCGGCTTTAGCTTTGCATCCTGCAATTGCAGCTTACTTACCGGTAACATGATGTGTAGCAGACCACCTACCTTTGCCACCGGATCATATAGAGTTATTCCCAGACAACTCCCAAGACCATAGGTGACGAGGTAGTCACTCTGATCGTTGGACACGATCATCGCACCGATACCTATGACTCGGCGTTTGTCAGTCGCCTTTTTCGCGTCGGGCATCATTTCTGCCACACTGCTGGTTTGATGTAGTTGTACTTATGTTTCGTACCGGACAAACTTTCGGCATGTCCGATAAACAGGTACCCGCCTTCATCTAGTAGGTCATAGAAGCGGTTGACCAATCGCTCCTGGGTCGGTTTATCGAAATAAATCATTACATTTCTGCAGAATATGACATCAAAAGGACCTCGCATGGGCCAACGCTCCATCAGGTTCAGTTGTGCAAAGTGTATGTGCGACCGCAATGTATTTTTCACACGATAGTTGCCAGAACTGCCCCGACTCTTCTCTAGATACTGCGACCGCTGTACTTCGCTCAATTCTTCCGCAACATCGGCGGAGTACACTCCACGCTGTGCTTTGGCTAAGATATCGGTAGATAGGTCCGTTGCCAATATTCGTGTCCTGTGCAACATTTTGCTACTCAATTTGTCGCTGAGGTGCATTGCTATCGAATAGGGCTCCTGCCCCGAAGAACACGCAGAACTCCACAGTCGCAGCTTCCTCGGAGATTCTGACTCAACCTGCGGTATCCAGTGTTCTGTCAAAAATTCAAAGTGGGCATTCTCGCGAAAGAACGAGGTCTTATTGGTGGTCAATAAGTCGATGAATCGTGTCATCTCCTTTTTGCTCGACTCTGATTCAACAAAATCCAGATACTCGCCGTAACTGGTTTTTTGTAGTGCTTGCAGGCGATTCGCCAAACGCTGCCGCACCAACGTCTCTTTGCCCGGCTTGTAGTCCATGCCAGTCTGAGACTTAATCATCACAGCGATACGTTCAAATTCCGCTCGCGCTAGTTCGGGTTTCCTGTTCATTGCTATCTCTATTCAGCGTCTAGCTGTCTGGTAAAGGTCCTCGGACAACTTGTCTGTACACAGTCCACTAGAAGTCCACCATGTTCTCAAAATCTTGATCGCTCTCGGGAAGTAGGTCTCCATCGTCCGACATATCGCCGCCCTCTCCCATTGTTGCGTCCAACGCGGAGGCATCAACGTCCGAGCCCGAATCAAAATCGAGGGAATTGGCGTTTAGGGAGCTGACTGCCCCCAGCGAAAAGAGCGCTGCAACATTGCGCATATTTGCGGCCTGATTGAGCAATTCCTCGGTAGCGCCAGCAGTCTCTTCGCTCGTAGCTGCATTCTGTTGAGTAACCGTGCTCATTTCTGCAGTCGCCTTTGAAATTTCTCGGACTCCCGAACTCTGTTGTGTAGAAGCATCAGAAATGTCAGCCACCGCATCCTCTACCAAGTTGACCTGCTTATTAATGTCCTGGAGCTGCTGTAACACCATCACGTTGAGCTTTACCCCTTCATCAGTTTTACTCACCGACTCCTGGATCATCGCGGCAGTGTTTCTCGCCGCGTCCGCACTTCGCATCGCCAGTGAGCGAACCTCGTCGGCTACCACAGCAAAACCTTTGCCAGCATCTCCAGCCCTTGCAGCCTCGACCGCCGCATTAAGCGCCAACAGGTTTGTCTGAAACGCGATTTCATCGATGGTCTTGATAATTTTTGCCGTCTCGTCCGCCGACTCCTTGATACGCATCATTGCTGCGGACAGCTGTTCCATACTCTCAACACCCGCGGACGCCGAAGCTCTGGCCTCATGAATTAGCTCTCGAGCCTCTCCCGCGCGTTTCGAGTTGTCTTGGGATGCCCCTGCTAAGTCTTCCAGTGATGCTCCGACCTCCTCAAGCGCGCTTGCCTGAACGGACGCTGACTGGGCAATCCGCTGATTGCCGATATTGATCTCTCGAGATGCGCTAACCACGTTCTCGGCAGTTTCAGATACTTTGCCAATCGCGTCACCGATATTGCTGGCAGCCATGTTAAACGCATCTTTTATTTGCCCATAGTCGCCGGGGTAGTCGCCATCCATTCTCGTGCTCAGATTCCGCTCGGCCATACTCTTGAGCGCGTTGGTAGCATCGGACATAGGCGCCATCACTGAATCTAGAGTCGTGTTAAACCCCGTAATCAACTCTTTGTAGGCACCATCAAAACGATTGTAGTCACCACGGGTCTGTAGTTGTCCGGCCGAGGCAGCCGCAATGAGCATACGACTTTCATCGAGCATATCGCGAAGCGAGGACTGTACCAGGGCGAAACTATTGCCAAGGGAATCTACCCCCGAAATCGGCTGCACCGTCTGGCTGAGATCACCTCGGCTCAGAGCCTGCGCAGTATTGATGGAATGTTGAATGTACTGGTTCAAATCGCGGATGCTTTCGGCCAAATCTCCCAATTCATCATTGGCGGTGTAGTTACAAAGCGCACCGACATCACCTTGAGCCAAACGTCCGGTCGTTTCGGACAGTTCCCGAACTGAGTTGGCGACAATCGCACCCACGACCTGGCCGGACACGATTACAACCAAGCATGCCCCCAACAAATGGCCAGAGAAGCCATCGCCTCCCAATGTCATAGCGACCACCATGGGAACAATGCCAACGATAATCACGGCTGCGCAGATTTTTCCGCGCACTCCCAAAAGCCGTTTTCGTTGGTAACTCACCTTATGTGTTTTCCGAGACGGTGCCCACGGCATGCGCCGACGAACTGACATCTGGCAGGCTCATATTGGATAGAACATTATCTATGTCAAGCAATAGCCGAACCCGGCCGTCCACATTCGACATTCCCATCAAGAAACTGGTGTCAACCGCGCCTCCGAACGAAGGCGGGGGTTTCACCTCATCAGCCCGGACATTCATCACTTCATTTACACGATCAACGATTACGCCGAC
>JAESTW010000065.1 GCA_016763395.1 Kofleriaceae bacterium | reverse complement strand
CGGACAATGACAACGAATGGGGGCAGTGGACGGACGTTGATGGCGACTGCCAGAATACCCGCGAAGAAGTGCTTATCCAGCAGAGTGAAATCCCTGTTTCCTTCAAGACGGACAAGCAGTGTGAGGTCGCGGTAGGTCGCTGGACCTGTGCATTTACTGGGGACGTGTTCACCAGCCCAAGCTCAGTTGTGGTTGCTCGAGTGCTTCCGCTGGCCGCCGCATACGCAACAGGTGGACAAGACTGGAGCGCTGCGAAAAAGGTCGCGTTTGCCAATGAAATCGGGGACCACTCTCATCTCATTGTCGTTAGCGCTGCAGCGTCAGAGGCAAGAGCTGCGCGCAGTCCGGACAGCTGGTTGCCGGGGAATCAAGACTATGTTTGCGACTACATGCAGACTTGGATCGAAACCAAAATGAACTACGGGCTTGTGACAGATAGTACTGTCCTCAAGCTACACAGCGCCCAATGTCTCGGCCCAGTTGAGTTTTGTGGCAAGACCTGGCCACTAGAAACCACAGAGATATCCTGTGATGACGCGACAATCACGAGTCTGCGGCCATTGGCAAGACTCAAAAGCCTTACGCGTCTGGAGCTTTACGCGATAGACAAAAAAACAATGGCGTATGGCTCGACCCAAATCGCCAATCTGAAACCGTTGGCAATGTTAGCGAATCTTCGGAGTTTAGACCTGGCTGGCTCGAAGGTCTCGGACATTACTCCACTGGCAAACCTAACAAAGCTTACGCGCCTACGACTGACTCGCTCAGAGGTATTGGATCTCAGGCCACTTGCCAAGCTCAATCAACTTGTCATGCTCGACCTTTCAGACACGCCGGTTTCTGACGTTGAGCCCTTGGCACAATTCACAAAACTGGCGAGCTTGAATCTCAGCACTACGCAAATTTCGGACGTTGCCCCCTTGGCACGAATCACAACACTCAGCTTTCTAAATCTTAGCGCTACGCAAATTTCGGACGTCGAGCCTTTGGCAACGCTCGCACTGGAGCACTTGGTCCTAGACCACACAGACATAGTCGATCTCACCGCATTGGCAAAGTTCAGCAGTCTCGAAAAGCTGGGCATCAGAGGCGCCAAAGTGTCTCTGGCTCAAATCAAAAAACTAGCCAAAGCCAAACCGAAGCTACAAATCGAGCGATGATTCTCGCTGCAATGACGACATCAAATCCTGCCACTCCGCGGACTCTCGGACATACATAGCGCTGGCTAGCCACTACGAAAAATCCCGATCCCACAAATTAGCAGAATCGGGATTTACTTTGGTATTGGTGCGAGCGAGAACTAGTTCAAGTTGTGCGTTTGCAGACTGCCTTCTATGGCAGTGAATGCGTTGGCAGCCAATTCGTTAAAGGTGCCGCCTGGCAAGTCGAGATTGACCCGTGCATCATTGGTTTGCAATACGCCGAGGAAGAGGGCCCAAAAGAGATCGACTGTGTTCTCTGCGCCACTTTGAGCCGCAGTGTTTTCTTCT
The DNA here is from genome assembly GCA_016763395.1 of Kofleriaceae bacterium. Classification (GTDB taxonomy): domain Bacteria; phylum Myxococcota_A; class Polyangia; order Haliangiales; family Haliangiaceae; genus NORP324. The sequence continues at coordinate 9,569 of JAESTW010000065.1, read as the reverse complement.
GACATCAGGGCAGGGGATGCACCGTCGCGAATCATTGCACTGAGGTGCATTCGGATTTGCGCGATACCCTTGCCAACGCTCTCAGCAACTTCGTCAGAGAGCTGCTTGCGAATGTTGGGCTGAGAAACCAAGCGAAGGACACGAGTTGCCTCAACGTCGCTGGCAGCCCACTGGGTCAAGAATGTCCAAGTGTTGCGAAGTTTGTCGTCGACCTTGAGATCGCTGCGATTGCGAATTTGGGTCATCTCAGTGTCAAAGAGCTCAAGCGTTTCTTCGAGGAGAGACACGTACAGGTCTTCTTTTGAGCGAAAGTACAGATAGATGGCACCAACCGAGAGGGACGCTTCTCGAGCGATCTGCTCGATAGAGGTCTTTGCATAGCCTTTTTCGGCAAATACCGTTCGAGCTGCTCGTTGGATGCGACGGCGACGTGCTTGTCGCTCTTGTTGTTTACGTTCATGAGCCGAAGTCATAAAACGATTGGTAGTCGGGTTGACGCAAAGGGTCAAGGAAGGAATGAACTCCCTCCATAATAATTTTTGTTTGGAGGCAAAAGCGCAAGCTCCCACCCCCAAAAGCACAAAGGTGGCTGATTCTGAGCCACCTAGTGTGCAGTTTAGTGCCTAAAGTATTACTTCATCATTATGTAGGCTGCATTGCGATTTTTCTTGCGTGCCCGTTTTCCGCCTGTTGATTTGGCAGGCGCTTGGGCGAAGTTCATATTGATTGCCTGCTGGGCATCACCCATCTCGGCCGCAAATTCCGCATCGTCGAGCTCCATCGCCTGTTTTTGTGCAGAGAGCGTGCGCTCCCTAACGAGTTTTCGGGCATCCGCAGAATGACCCTGTTCGTACAATATCGTGGCCTTGTCGATAGCCTGAGCGGTTAGCGCTCGTTCAATAAGTCGGTTTGTCTCCGAGTTTCGAGTTTGATTGACCACGTTTACGTCTGACGTGATCGCCGCAAAGAGTTCATTTTGAGCACTACCACGTTCGCCGGCGACTGTATCCACGAAGGAGGCGGTGATCATCGCTATGGGCATGGCGCCAGTACCACTGGCATCAACTCGCAGTGACAAAACTACCTTTCGAGTTTCGCCCGCGTGCATATCGGGGACGCTTACAATCCAAGTATCACCTTCACGCACCATCGAATGGCCGATGATTTCCTGCAGTTGTACATGGTCTGCAATTTTTAGCTGTAGACGAATTTGGGTTGCCACCGTCGCACCCAATTTGCGCAACTCGGTGTCGAACATCTCGGCCAACATGCTGGCGGATTCCGCGAAATAGTAGTTTCCGCCTCCTGCGACCGCAATGCTAGTCATGCTCTTCTCATCAAAATCGAGTCCAATGCCTACCGTAGTGATTGAAACCCCTTGGGACGATGCCGACGCGGCCAGTCTGGCGAGTTGCTTGGGAGCGATGATACCCTCGTTTGCTTGCCCATCACTTATCAGAACAATTCGCTGGACCCGTGAAGGATCACGAGAAAGTCGCACCAACTGTGCTTTGGCTGCCTCAAGCCCGCCTGAGAGATTGGTTCCCCCATCGGTATAAATGGAGGAAATAGTATCCATGGCAGCAGCTTTCGCCGAGTCGTTGGCTTGTGTGCTGGGAACCAGAACATCGACATCTGTACCGTAGGCAATCAAGGTGAAACGATCGTTTTGATGCAAATTGGTGATGAGTTGTCGGGCCGCCAGCTTTGCTTGCGCCAGCTTTTCTCCGTCCATAGAGCCACTGCGATCAATCACGACAGCGATATCCACATCGGGGCGAAACTGGCCAACATGGGCTGGGGCACGAAGAGTTACAGCGAGGTAGGAGTCGTGAGAGCCTTGCAACACGTGTTCAGAGGCGAGTTGCGAGTGCAAGCTGATGACACCCGAGGATGCGCTACGCGATGTATTGTTGTGCGCCACCGCCTGAGGTGGACCAGCCTGAGAGAGCGCGAGGGCTGCAACAGAGAGCGCCGCCGCTAGAGCCAAGATTGATGTGGTTTTGAGAGCCGGAGTCATGCAATACCCAAACGGCCTGCTTGCGACTTCGGTCTACTATTGTCTACCAGGCTTCGCGGTCGGTATTGAGATCGCGGCCGATCTTCAAGATCGTGTGCTGGGGCAACTCTTCAAAACCTTCGCCCGGGTTTTCTTCTGCTCCGATTGTCAGGACCGAGCGGAATTCTGTATCAGGTCGCTTTTCGTCTTCTAGGTAGCGCAGTTGCCGAAGAAAGAGTGGCCCTGCGAGCCGGACACAGAGCAGTGAACGGGAATTTGAGACCATCAAGTTTCCAACCTGGCCGTCGATTCCTGTTCTGTCGATAACCTCCTGTGCTCTTGTCAGAGCCTTTCGCAGACTTGTGGCAATCGCGTCGGTCGTTACGTTGTGATCTTGCAGTTGCCCTTCACGGTGCAGCTCCGCGAGGAATATGTGAAAGAGAAGTTCTGCTGGAGTTTTCCCCTTTACGCTTTGTCTAAGAAAATCTGGTAAGAGTTTTTCTAGCTCAGCCTGAGCGACTGGGAAGTTTTGAAAGGTACTTTCCAACGCAAACATCCAGTGCTTGTATCGAAAGGGCTGTGTGTTGGCATTGCCACTGTAGTCTGTATCTGTTGCGGCAACCCCGAGCAGGTATTCGCTTTCGAGTCCGGCGAGCGCGGAAAAGAAATCGAACTCGCCGCGGATAGCCCTGGGGTGTCTCGAAAGAAGAACCTCTTGGGATTGCGAATAGCTCAATCCCCAACGCGTGACTCCCTCTTGCTTAAGGGCAGTTTCCACAGCTGCAATCGCGCTGTGGATGCGCTTGGCTTGATTGCAAATACAACTAAAGAGAATTGACATAGAGGCGACTTAGAATGGGGACGACTTAGAATGCGGGCGACTTATGAATGCGGGCGACTTGAGTGAGCTTAGTTCAGTATAAGTATAACCGGCTGGTTCTACTGAGCAATGATGGAATGAAGTGGTGAGACTTTGGCCAACCTGGCTACTGTGCTGGGAACTGCCCCGAGGCGAATTCGTTCATTAGTGTGAATACTTTTTCCCGATCGATCTCGTTAAAAACTTCGTGATGCATTTCGGGGAACTCATGATAGCTAGATTCTGCAACCAGGGACTGTCGAACCTTCTTACTTTGTGCCGGATCTGCAATTTCGTCCATTCCTGAAACGAGCCACAGCGTGGGAACAGTAATTCTGGGAGCAAATTCCTCAAGCCACTCCTGTGCTGCAGTGGTTTCGGTGAACCAACGTGCCGATGCGACATCGTGAACTAGGGGATCGCTACCGTGCTCTTTTTGTTTGTCGACATCGTGGGTTAACAGGTCGCTAGCGAGCTTGTTGGGCAGTGCGAGCTTCGGAACAAGAACGCTGGCTACTCTGGCAAATAGTTTCTTAGCGGGAGCCTTGAGTTTTAGCGCCAAGAAAGGAGACGAAATTACAGCCGCTCGAATTGCTTTGGGACAGCGGAAGGGATCAGCGAGTACATGTAGCGCGATGAGGCCGCCATTGGAGTGTCCTACTAACAGGACAGGAAGGTTGTCACCGTGACTTGAGAGTGTCTCAAGCGCCGCTTCGAAATCCTGTAGGTAATCCTCGAATTTGGCAATGTAGCCTCGAGCACCCATGGATTTTCCATGTCCACGATAATCGAAATGCATAACGTTCAGCCCAACGCCTCGGAGTTTCTCAGCGACCTCTACATATCGGCCCCCGTGGTCGGCATAGCCATGAATGATCAGGGCGTTACCTTTTGCACCGGGAGTTCGATAAAACACTCCAGACAGTTCACTGCCGTCACGGCTAGCGAAACTAAGATTTTCAGGTGCCGGTAGGTCTGATCCGCTCATGGTGAGGAGTTTGACATGGAGAGTCAGTAAGTGAGAGTCGCTCGGCAACATAGCTGCTCGAAATGACAGACGGGATCGTCGTAAGAGAAAGATTACAACGTCCTACCTCAATACTACAATTGACATGATGCGTCGTCACTGTTAGCTTCTGCGCAATCTCAGGCAATGTTATCTAAGTTACTTATATTGTTGGCAATATTACCTCAAAGGCGGACTCGCAGTCGGAGAAGAGGGCGATCGCTAACGAAGCTCCCGGGCTCTTTGGCAAGGTTTGTCGCCTTGACTTCAACCTTGATGACCGCATCCTTGACTTCACTCGTGCTGGTGTTGGGGAGCTGTGGCAGTCCTCAAATCGACCCCAAGAGTACCCAAAAGAGCAACAATCGAACGGAGCTTGCAAAGGACTTCCTGGGGCGAAACGAGCTCGCCGCCGCTCATTTGGAAGCTACCAAGGCCCTTAAGCACGATGGAAACAACGCAGAGGCCTACAGTATATTAGGGCTTGTCGACTTCCTTCGGGGGGTGAACAATTTCCGCCTTCTGGAAGTCGATGACTGTCTAACCGGTATAGATGCCGAGGGCTTAGGCTTGGAGATGAGTGACTTTTTCAAGCAGGCCAAGGTATCTTTCCACAAAGCGACAGAGATTGACTCAGAATATAGTGAGGCGTATTCGAACGAAGCGTCTGCTGCTATCCAGCTCGATGAATACAAATTGGCGATAGAGCTAAACGAGAAAGCACTGGCTGTTCCTCACCGGCTAATTAACCTTGGGCTTACTCGGGCAAACCTTGGCTGGGCGAGATTCAAGACCGGTGATGCAGTTGGTGCAGCAAAGGATCTGCGACAATCACTGCAGTTCAACCCACAAATGTGTATTGCCAAGTATCGCTTGGGCAGGGTTTACTTTGAGCGCGAAGAATGGAATAAAGCGCTTCAGCAGTTTCGCGCAGTTGTAGAAACTGAATCCTGTCCACTTCAAGAAGCGAACCTTTATTTCATCAGAACCATGAGACAACTTTCGATGAATGATGAAGCCCAAAACGCCGTAGAGCAGTGCGTAGCTCTCGCCCCCCAAAGTTGTATTGCGGCTCAATGTAAGGCTGGCTTGTAATGGAGAATCGACCAAACATGCATTCCCAAAAACGTCGTGAAATCTCGGAAGACAGTACAGAATTTTCGATATCTGGTATTCCAGAACTATCGATTTCTAGTGCTCCACACCAGATATTGTCCACTGGGGAAGCAGGCACTTCGGCAAACACCAACGAAGAGTCGGTAGACGAGGACGCAGCAGTTTCAGAGCAGGGGATTGTAGAGCAAGGCGACACAGAACAAGACGACACGGTAGAGCTTGCAGCTGAGACGTCCGAAAAAGTAGTCGACCTCGCCCCAAACGAAGAGTTGGGGCGGTATTTGCGTCTTGAGCGAGAGGCAAAGCAGATCAGTATCGGCGATATTGCCAAGACCACTAAAATTCCCAGAACTAGCCTAGAAGCGCTAGAAGAGGGAAGATTTGGCGATTTGCCCGGAGATGTTTTTGTCCGAGGTTTCCTTCGCTCCTATGCACGTTGCCTCAAGGTTGACGGCGACGAAGTAATCCGCCGCTATGTGCAATGCGGACTATGCCCGGCACCAGTTTCCTCGGATATGGCTGATTCGCTCCTGACGCCCAACCAGCGTCGGACTCGAAGCTTTACTTCGGCACCCGGACAAAACGTCGAAGCCGACGCTCAGACATCTTCTCAGACATCAGCTCGGAAAGCTAAAAAGATTGTCGCAAAGGCCGCCAGTGACAACGCTTCTCGGACTGCGACCGAGAGCACACCGCGAAAGAGCGTCAAAAAAGTCCTCAAAGACGCCTTTGATTTAGCTCGGACAAGTGCACCGTCTAGCGATTCAAAGACTAGCGGTTCAAAGAGCAAGGTCTCTGCCAAGAGCGAGACGGGGCACAAGATCGAAGTTGTCGACATGAGCGCTGATGCTGCGGCAATAAAACTCGTTGAAGCACCAACTGAAGAAAAGCGTGTTCGCATATTTGTGCCACCGGTCTTGGACTTCGGTGAAGAGCGAACGACCCGTGGACCACTGACTCTGGGGGTTATCATCCTCGTTATCGTGGCAACTTTGACTATGTCCTACCTGCTTCGCCGTCCAGGCGTTAGTACAGAGGGATTCACTCAGCTGAATAACGCTACGCCTGTGCAAGAACTTCTGGCTGGTAGCGACTTACTACCATCCTCACATCAAGGATAAGCACATCCGGTTGCTGCTGTGGGATTACGCAGAGTTTCAGCAGAGCCCGCGATCATATTGCGCCGAAGTGAATTCGGTGAATCCGATCTCGTTATCGTCATGTACTGCCGGAATATCGGCAAAATCACGGCAATTGGTAGAGCTGCTCGGCGCTCCAAAAAGCGTTTTGGTGGTGGGCTCGGGATATTCACCCATTCGGAGGTGTCACTTTCCATCAAGCCGAACTCTCAAATGTGGACCTTGGAGTCTGCAGTTCCAATTGTACTATTTGAAAACTTGGCGACCGACATCGCGCGCATGGTCCACGGTAGTTACGCAACAGAGCTCGCGCGTGAACTCAGTGTAGATGAATTTCCAGATCCAGATCTCTTTGATCTCTTGGTAGAACTTTTTCATTCGCTGCAAGGCGAGGGCGCCAAAGTTGGACGGTTGCGCATCTTCGAAATGCGGCTATTGGACATACTAGGTTTGACACCCGTATTGGACTGTTGTGCGTGTTGTGCTGCATCTCTTGAGGAAGGCATCATCAGTATGGATGCAGAGCGTGGTGGGCTCGTTTGCGAAAAGTGTATTGGTGAGAACCCTGGAAAGTGGATCAGGCGCATCGGAACGCAGGCTCGAAAATACCTGGCCGATGCACAATCACTTGCCCAGTCGCTCGGTCCCTTGTCTCTGGGGGACGCGCTCGAAGGTAGGGTAGCTGCTGTTGCAGCTAGGCAGGCAATATTGTCCATTTTGTGCTGGCACGTGGGAAAACCGCTGAAGTCACTAGAGTTTATCGCGAGCATGTCCAGGACGAGATAAGTGAGGCGGCTCGGTATAGTGCCGGCTATCCCTCGCTTCCCCCAACACGGCAGGAATTGTCACATTGAGGTTAAGATATGGGCTTTCTCGACTAATTCTCACGAGCGATTCGCGCTAGAGTTGCTGCATGCCTGTTTGGCTTCGTTTCATTTTAGTATTCTGTTTTACCTTGCGCATTGCTGCGCCAACCTCCCACGCTCAGAGCGACGATGGCAAGATCGAAGCGGGAGAGCTCATTGCCAAAGGCAGTAAGCTCTTGGCCAAAGGCGACGCCTTGATGAAAAGAAAGAAAGCGGACAAGGGGCTCAACGCGTATGCAGAGGCGCTCGAAGCGTACGAAGCATCGTATGAGGCTTACAATAGTCCGCAAATCTTTTTGCTTATAGCCATTGCAGAGCAAAAACTCAGTCGCTACTTGGAGGCAATGCGCCACTACGAGACGATGCTCTCAGATTCCAGCTCGGACAAACTCAAAAAAGAGGCTGCCGATGCGGCGATCGCGGGCATGAAAGAAGTCCAGAAATTCCTGTCCGCACTCGACATCACTGTCGAGCAAGATGGCGCGACAATTACGATAGATGGCGAGGAAATCGGCACAACCCCGCTCGACGGGCCATACTGGGTCGATCCTGGTGAGCATATCTACACCGTTACACTCAAGGGATATACCGCTGTTGAGGAAGTTGTTGATCTGGAACGCGGAGAACAAGCGGAACGTCAGGTTCGCTTGTTGGCCTTGCCGATTACAGTCGTGGCTGAGAAAGACGACGACGAGATACCCTTCGATACTGTTACCGAAACCGCGACTCCGAGCAAGACTACTCTGTACGCAAGCATTGGTGTTTCAGGAACACTACTAACTGCTGCAATCGTAACCGGACTAACCGCGCGCAAGCGGCATACGACTTTTTCTGATATGGATCTTCCTGCTGAAGAACGCGAAGATGCTCGAAAGAGTGGCAAGAACTTTAGCTTGGCAACTGACCTGCTTGTTGCCGGCGGTTTGCTCGCAGCGGGCTACGGACTGTTTTCGTATTACACCTCCTACAAACCAGCCAAGGAACGAATGGCCGCCGAGTCTGAGCAAGAGCAGGCCGAGTTGTGGGTTGCTCCTTATGCGACCGGCAATCAAGCGGGTATGGCGATAGGCGCGAGCTTTTAGCGTAGGGAAACGTGAGTGCGGGAGCTGAGCCTCGGTTCGCGTTTCTTTGTTGGTGTAATCAAATGCGAATCTCAGTGGGCGCATTGATATGAATAGGGTAGTATGGGAGGGATGCAAATTCCTTCTGGCAATTCCATACCTTCCGGTAGTTCCATACCGTTACAACAGGCACGAGCCGTTGTAAGCCCGGCCGCGCCGGATGCCGGTAATAGTGCGATTAGCTCCTTCAAATTCACCGCTGGCGGTGGGCTTTTGGCGGGAATTATCGCTGGGTTTGTTTTGATTTCCGGGGGATCGGAACCATCGCAAGCCATCGCTGCAGAGTCAGACAAAGGACCAGAAAAGGTGGCTCTGCTGGGAGATGACACTGAGCCAGTAGTAGGCGATGACGACTCCAATGGCGTTGTTGAGGAGAACTCTGGCGAAACAGAACTGCCAGAGAATGCTGGTGGCGATCCTACACAGGTTGCTGGAAGTGAAACGGCTGGAAGTGAAACGGCTGGTGGTGAAACGCCTGACAAGGGAACAATCGAAACAAAGACTGTGGCCGCTCCAGAGCCGACGCCACCAGATCCCAACGCCACAAAGTTTTTTGTGAGATTTGAAATTCGTCCCGCTATCCTTCGCGATCGGGTGAGTATCTTGGTGGATGGAGAGAGCTACGACGTTCGATCGTTTTACACACTCAGTTTAAAGCCCGGTGCTAAGTCCCAAAAGATCAGAGTTTCCGCGAAGGTCGAAGGCTATCGTGACTTTAAGGGAAGTCAGGTTATTCGGCACGATGATCAGTTCGTGATTCAGATGAAGGAAATGCCCGCATCAGCTGAGCCAGTCGCTAAGAAGCCAGTCGCTAAGAAGCCAGTCACAAAGAAGCCGGTCACCAAGAAGCCGGTCGCCAAGAAGCCGGTCGCCAAGAAGCCCCGAGTGTCGAAGCCCAAGAAGCCTCGGAAGCCTCGCAGCAAGCCTAAAGGGCCCGGTGCTCTGATCTCGCTTTAGGACTTCGGTGTCCAAACGAAATACCACCGAATGCTGGCTTTGCCAGCGATGCCGCTAACCTCTGGTGTTTGACACCAGAACTTTGATTTAACGGCGTTTCGCATACGTAGCGATGCTGCTAAGCCCTGGTGTTTAACACCAGAGCTTTGACTTAACGGCGTTTTGCTTACGCCGCGCGTAGCTGCTTTGGGCCCGCCTCTGAGCTTCAGGGCTACATCGGGGCGGGATTTGGGACTCTTACGACTTCTAGTGTGTAGGAGACTTTTGCACTCGACGAGGATATTGAATACACGTCCAGGTAGTATGTGCTGCCGCCTGGGAGTTGTGAGAGGCTGGTAGCAAGCCGTTCGATTTTATTGGCGAGAGCTCCAGCCGCTTGCTCAAGTACGGTTCCATCAGCTCGGCGAAGTCGGATGCCGAGATCTTGGCCGGTCGCTGGCGTCAAGGTTATGGTGATGTCTTCCGTAACATCGTTGCCAACAATGAAGCGGAAGAAGTCCACGTCT
>JAESTW010000743.1 GCA_016763395.1 Kofleriaceae bacterium | reverse complement strand
GTCTTGTTGAATTTAGGAAAGACAGCCACAGCAAAGGACGTGCTCTCGCGATCCATTGAACTTGATGGTCACGATTCGATAACCTGGAGTCTGCTCGGAGATACCTACCGGTATGAAACAAGGTACACCCATGACCTGCAACTCGGTCCGAACAGAACGTCTCTCGCAAATCGGACTGTTGAGAAAGCAGATACGACGGTTCCACTCCAAGCTATCGATGGCCAGGGGCCAACGCTGGAGGAGAGATTCGACAGGGTGATACGAGGGCCGCTACGTGGAGTAGAACTCACCCGATTCTCAGCAAATCCTCGGAACGTCGCAGGTGAGGCGGATGGTTTCGTCTTCTTTGCGCTTAAATTTCCTTCAGGCAATTGGTCGGACTGTTCCTCGCGTGCCAACAAGGGACTGAACTCAACAATAAGAATGTTTCGGAATCGCCTTAAATACATTCCCCCGGATGAGATGGAGCGTGCGAGCGGCACAATTTGGGCTACCGTTCGCAAATCCGGCGGAGGTCTGAGGCGGAAGAAGCTCGCTAGCTGGGTTGGAGTCGCTTCGCTCGAGGAGTTCTTCAAGGAGGCAAGTGCCGCGTGGCGTGCCCTTCCAAAGGAGGGTGGCTCCCGTCCATGGGTGGTGACCAGCGAGAAAGGTCAGGATGAGTAGTCGCAACTGGTATTCGCGGAGGGCGCCATGAGCACGGAAGTCTGTGAACGAAGCGGCGTGATATGCTTTCTGAATGGTGTATCGGCTGGTATCTAGGGCGACGTAGTGGGGGACGATCATGCCATGTTTATTAGAGGGACCTTCCCGAGCTGTGAGCGTGCTGAGCAGGAAGCGATGCTTCTTCGTCGCTTTGTAAGCGAGTACCCAAATGAGCTTCGAGAGCGTGAGGTCTACGGAGAGCCAGATGAGGCCCTGCGATCCGAGTTGAGCGCCCGCTACGGTTTTCATTTTGACGAGTACCAAACGTGGGGCCGTGAGGGCTCATTTTGGGAGGAACCAACGTCTGTGTCCCAGCAAGGCCGTGATGTCTATCTGTTCCATTGTGCCTGTCATCATCGGGATGATTTTGCGAAGATTTTCGGAAAGCATCTCCGAAGCTCGGGCGCAGAGAACATCTCGGCCGGAAGAAATCCCGGGATGCTCATTGTATTTGAATTGACGACAGCTTGTAGTAGCAACCTAAGTGCACACGGCGCTGGCATTGAGGCCGATGAGAGTTCCTGGCAGGTACTCCGTGACATGGTCGACTACTTCTCACTGAGTCCTCTGTACCCAAAGCTCGCCGCACACGATCGGTATCGCTGGCTGTTTCATAAGGACGGCGGCAACGTCGGCGAGCACACAAACTATCAAGGTGGTTTTTTCTGGTGCGATGGCCATCGAGGGGCCATCTACGTGCCCTTCGATGGCAGGCTCGATCTCACTCGATCGTATTTCGAGAGGTCGATCTTCTCTCGCTTCGCTATATCGATAAATCCGAGTGATTGGCTCAAGCCCATTTGCGTCCTGCGCCAGGCCCAATGCTGCGAGGCTGCAGACCTCCGAGCAGTCTGGCCCGAGGACAGCACTCACTTCACCCACTGGCATTGCAAGCACTGCGGCCGAGAGGAATCCTTGGCCAGCCAGGTTGATTCAGAGGGCATCAACTATTACTTCGGCCATGCGCTGTGGGCATTCAGTTGTCACTTCGATGAAGATAGCGAACCTAGAATACGTCTGGAAGGAAAGCCGAAGGCTAGGAGCGTGGATGGAGCCCGCCGCGCAGAGGCTTTCATCGAGGCAGGAATCGAGCGGGTAGGCTGGTGGCATTTGCTCGGTGCTCGAGGTGAACTCTCTGGGAAAGAGTGGCCGTTGGCTCATACGGCGGCTGCCGATTATTGCTGGCTAGGCGTTTCTGAGAAAGAAGGCATCTTGGCAGTTGTGTACGATTTGCCGGACATCGGCAGCTTTAGTGAGGTTCATCTCTTCTTCCCCGAAGGAGACGAGTTGCGGGCATCAAATCATCGCAAGCGTCCTGTCACCAGGTCCCCGATATCACGGCAGCTCTACGACGCGAGCTTGAGCGAAGGTGACTTGATAACGCGAGTCCGAGAGGCTAAGGGAAGGCGCAGCGCCCAACCAATTATTCGACGAAAGGCAGTGCGAAGTCTGATGGACGCGTTTTGCCGAGAGACAGCCTGGAAGATTTCCCAGATGCCTCGTGCCCTCTGCGAGATCGGGAAGGGTGGTAGCCTTCAGCGATGAAGCCGTGCCACATGAAAGGGAGACGAGGTTGAGTATTGTTAGTCAGGGGACTCTCTATCCTGAATTCTGTCCCGATTGTTCTGCGTCAAGCAAAACTCGAGTAGCCCAGCATCTGGTGAGCGGTAAACTTATGTGGTCGCGCTCGCGGCGCTGTGAGATGTGCGGACATGCTGAAGAGCACGACACCGATGACGAAGGTATGGCATTCTTCCGAAATATTCTGATCACCGAATGCAGTTACGGGGTTGAGCTTGCGGAGGTCTCGAAGTCCGAGTTGATCTTGGTACTGCAAGCCGCGAGACCGCTCTCCCTGCGTGATGCAGATTTAGTGTCCGCGTCGCTTCTCAGTGGCCAATGGGCAGGGACGCGTCCGGAAGCGGCTTTGCTTGCCGAAGCACTTCAGGAGCGCGGACATGTTGCCCGAGTGACAGACCGGCGATCCACACCCTAGCTGTCGACCTTGTCTACAGAGAGGACATCGCGTGAGTGACACAATAGAAGGAGAGAACTGCCCACTCTGTTGTGGAAAACAGTCCGAAGAATTTTGGCGTGACAGAAAACGCGAGTACCTGCGCTGTCCGACCTGTGCACTGATATGGGTTCCGCAGCGATTTCACGTCTCCACCGAGTCGGAGCTAGCGGAGTATGACTTGCATCAGAATAACTCGAATGACCTCGGGTATCGGGAGTTTCTCGGTCGGCTTGTAACGCCTTTGCTCTCTCAATTGGGACCGGGGGCGTGTGGGCTTGATTTTGGCTCAGGTCCAGGGCCGACCCTTGCGCCCATGATTCGAGAGGCC
>JAESTW010000742.1 GCA_016763395.1 Kofleriaceae bacterium | reverse complement strand
TTGAGCTTGCTTGGCGAGACAAATACCTCCAGCTGTCCTCGGTGAGAAGCAGGCCAACTTGCGATTTCTTCTGAGAGCCCCGCACCTTGGGCGAGCGCCGCCAGTTGCGCCGTGCTGCTTCCGCAAACATAGCGTGAGTCGAGTATCTTGCAGACTCGTCCGGGCCCCAGCGAGTCGGTCTCCGCGCCCACCGTTCCGCCCATTGCAAGCACAAACCGCTCTCTGTCCGAGACCGGCAGCACCAGGACATCACCGCTCTCTGCCGAGAAGAAGGCTGCGCCCAGCCTTAGATCAATACCCATCTCCGCAAACTCGACATTGTCCGGTAGACCAACCGTCGCCAGAAGTCCTCGGATCGACTGACGAATTGACCTAACACCGGGCTCGATGGCGGGGACAGCACTGGCATCATCGAGCATGATGGAGCCCTGGGCGTACAAATCCGCGAAGACTCCATCGGCTGCCACAACACCGAAGAGTGTATCACTGGGTGCGTATCGCCAAAGCTCCTCTGTTGGTGCTGCGCTGGCGGCAACCGGCGTTGATGCTATGGTCTTCTCCGACGGCTTGGATGAATTGCCACAGGCAAATAGTCCGGCTACGGACAATAGTGCTATTATAGGTCGCTCCATGGAGCGCATGGTACGCAACACCCCCGAAGAAACATATCCGCGATGACACTAATCAAACCAATACTCTTGTGCTGTATCCTATTGTTCATCGCATCCTGCTCTGACAACAACAAAAGAGCTGATACCAACACGCAGCCCACTGCCAACAATACGCCGTCAGAGCCGGCTGCCGAGAAAAAGACACCGGACAACCCCACCCTTGACGCCCACAAGACCCTTAAGAAACTTTCGGAGTCCGCCCGCGCATATTACGCCGAACCGATGAGTGTAGCTGTGCCCACGGCAACGCCAGAACAAAGCGCTAAGAAAACTGGCGAGCCGGATTCGGATGCCTGGAAAGCACTGGACTTTGCTATGACTGATCCTCATTATTACGCCTACAACTTCGTGGCCGATAGTGAGCAGCCCTTGTCCGTATTCATTGATGCAGCGGGCAAGATCTCTATCGATGGCAAGGCTATCAAGCCTTCACAACTTACAAAGCGTCTGCAAAAAGAGCGAGAGAAAAACCCGTCACTGCAACTCATTATCCATGCAGACAAGAAAACGCTACATGGCCAAGTTGTGACAGTCATGGACGCAGCCAAGCGCGCTGGTGTTGAGAAAATCGCCATCAAGCAGCAAGGAGAAGAAGATAATTCTGCTCTAACGCCTCCGGCCAACTGAGCGATCTACGGAAAGCTGAAACGTACTCAGACAGTGTGCGAGATACGATGGAGTCGTGCTAGAGCCGGCCTCGAACGCATGGTAAAGTAACCACGTGAAACCTGTGAAGTTACGCAATCAAATCACTTTTTTGAGCACAACAGCCCTCCTGGCTGTCGCTTGTTCCACCTCCGCGCCCAGCACTAAGAAGCCCCAGGGCACGGAGGTAAAATCGGACGTACCCAACATTCAAGCGACTGACGCAGCGTCTGCATCGGCCCCAACGGCAACGCTTATAGACCGCTCGAGGCTCCCTGAAACTGGCCCGGCGAGCGCGCCAAAGTCGGAATTTGTTGGAGCTGACGATCTCATCAGCCGAGACACGCTGAAATTTGCAAGCCCCGCCGACGCTGCTTCCTACGACAAACTCGAAGCCTGTTTTGTCCGGTATGGCCAGGACTGGACTGCCTACCCGCGCCGGCGCTTCGGCAATTTTGTCAACATCGAGTGGTGTCGCGGACAGGGTTCACACATCAACTGCGCGGGTGGTAACACTCGCAAGGCACCTGGAGCTGGTTGGAGTTCCCTCGAAGTTCTGCAGTACGAACGGACCTGGCCTCAGGTCTTTGGCCTCTCTTTCACCACCGGACAGATTCCCGAGCAAGAGGGCATTGCTGTCGCCTTTGCCTGGACACAAGATGGTCAAAGCGTAATCGGTGACCATATGAGCGCAACCTTTCAAGGAGTGCAAGATGGCAAGATCGTCAGCAAACTCACCTTCGCTATGGCCCAAGGTTTTGCGTTGGGCGAGAACGGGGTCGAGAGCCCAACCAAGGGCACGGCGGCCGACCTTTATAAACGTCTCACCGCCTCTCCTGCTTCCCTTCGCGCAGAAGCCACCAGACAAATCGATGGGCTAGAGCGCGCAGTCGAAGAGGCACTGGTAGCAGATACGCCCCGCAAATGTGTCTATGGCCCGTACAAAGGAGGCGGCATTCCACCTCGGTGTATCAGGAAGGTCCCTCTTGATGACATGGAGAAAGCGGAGGCAAGAGAGCTGCTAGAGCGAACTCTTGCTCCCCGGCGAAAACTCGTCGCTGAGCATGCCGATGCCATGCACGCCGGACTGCTCGCTCTCTTGCCCGCTGAGTGTTGGACTCCGGCGACCGGCACTCGCTAGGTCATGAATCTCGATCGATTCGACATCAAATAACGCGAAAGAATTGCGCAAATTGCGATAGGGAGAGTTGGGAGGGAAAACTTCTCAGCTCTTTTCGCGTTGGTGTCCCGGACGCAAGCTTGTAGCAAGCACAATTGCGGCTCGTGCGACCTTTCACCACTGGCAGCGATAGTGCCCTTCAAGATAGTATCGATCTCTATGAACCGATGTCTGGCCGTTGCTTGTGTTGTATTCGCCTTTGGCTGTTCTAGCTCAGGCTCAGGCTCAGTTCCAGATGCGGCCCTGCCCGTGCCAGATGCGCCTCCACCGCTAGCGCCACTGCCTGAGCCGCAAGCTGTGGAGACCGAACAGTTCTCAAGCGGGACATTCTGCGGACAATGTCACCTCAAGGGCACAAGCGATACGCCTTCAATGACTACAGCGTCCGGCGCTGATGTCTCGCCGGTAAGTCTTTGGCGAGGCTCAATGATGGCACTGGCGTCGCGCGACCCTTTTTACTTTGCCGTTTTCGAACATGAGATTGCGGAGAACCCTGGCGCCAAGTCCGAGATTGAAGCTATATGTACGCGTTGCCATGCCCCGGCGGGTGTTATCGCGAGTGAGCGTGGAGGCGAGTAGCTCAGTTTTGAAGAAATAACCTCCGGTACTTCAACCAACGCCGCCATTGGTCGAGATGGAGTTACCTGTTCTTTCTGCCACCAAATTCGAGACAACAACCTCGGACGCGACAGCAGCTTCACCGGTGGCTTCACCGTCGGGTTCGCGCGCAAGATTTTCGGCCCTCACGCCAACCCCAGAACTTCTCCTATGGAGATGTTCATTCGCTATACGCCTGAATACTCCGAGCACATGAAGAGTTCAGCACTCTGCGCTACCTGCCATACCGTAATTGTTCCTGGCACCAATGGGCAAGAGGTGGTCGAGCAAGCGCCCTATTTGGAATGGCTCAACTCTACCTACAACAACGAGTCGGACGAAGCCGCAGGTATCTCTTGCCAAGGCTGCCACATGCCGCGAGTCGATGAGCAAGGGCAGATCATCGCAACCGCGATCGCGAAATTCCCCGATGACCTACCGACTCGGGGGCGCTACAGCCAACATACATTCGTGGGCGGCAATAGTTTCATGTTGCGGCTTATGGCGGAATATGACGAGTGGGTTGGCAGCAACATTCCGCCAGCAGTTCTAGAGGCCAATGCACGACTCAGTGAAGAGCATCTCGGTAAAGCGGCGACCCTTGAGATACTTAGCGCAGAGCGAAGCGCTGACGTTGCGACTGTCCGAGTTCAAGTCAACAACCGAAGCGGACACAAATTGCCGACTGGCTACCCAACCCGGCGCGTGTGGTTGCATTTCACGGCTCGTGATTCGACCGGACAGGTTGTCTTTGAATCTGGCGGATACGGTGCCGAAGGACGCATTTCTGGACTCTCAAGCGAGACCGATACTCGCCTTCATCACGATGAGATCGACAGCACAGACAAGGTGCAAATTTGGCAACAGATACTTGTTGATGCGGATGATAAACTTACACTGCGCGCCCTAGATGTTGCTGCGGTGGCAAAAGACAATCGGATTTTGCCCTTGGGCTGGTCGAATTCCCATGACCAGATTGGCCGGATTCGAGCTGTTGGCACCGATTCGGACAACAATTTCATCGCGGGTAGTGATGCCCTTACCTACCGTTTTCCCTATGCGGGAAACTCCGAGCTAAGTATCTCTGCGGAGCTTGTCTACCAGAGTGTTCCGCCCAAGGTTATTGATACGGTCTCCGGTTTTCGGACAGCCGCCAGCGAGCGCTTCGTCGAGATGGCCCGTACAGTGGACAACCTTCCGATTCTGCTGGCGAAGGTAGAAGGCAGTCTTTAGTCCCGCAAAAGACTAGCCTCACTGAAATGTAATTCTAGAACATGCCCCACCCCGGAGTTGGCGCGGTAATGCCGATGCTGCGCATAAGCCGCGGCGCTCTGCCTTCTTGACGTTTCGGACAGAACCAGCTCGCCGAAGTCAACGGCGCAGATGATGGTGATTACTCGAGGTGACATACCAGTAGAGAGATACAGATTTCGTACCAACTGGAGATCCATGAAAAGGACAGCCTCAGCAGTCCGTGAAGGGCATAGGCAGGGCAGGCAATGAGGACGCGCAAAGACTTCGTATCCCCTCGATACACGCGTAAAAAATTCCGAGGACCGGACATCGATGTGCTAGAGACTGCTGACAAATTGCTCCCAGCTGCGCTGCGCATATTCATCATTGCCAAATAGGCGAAAGATCATCTTCCCTGCTGAGACCTCTACGACATGGATAGTTAGCGTGACGGGTGTATCGCTCAGAAGTCTCAGTGCAACCAAACTTCCCTTGGCAATTTCAGCATTTGTTTCGAAAATGCCTCCCTCGAACACTGCTTCGCAAATCTCAACTGGGACCATACGTCCTCGAATAACAACAGAGGCTTGGGGTAAAAAACCAGTGGGGAGAGACTTTCGGGAAGTGGCTATGGTCATCATCATCATTGAGTTCTCCTGGTTGCAATGGGGCAGGCACTTGAGTGTGAGTCTGAGCGTGCTGCTGGGGACCGATTGCGGCCTTGGGATATCTAGAGACTGTCAGAGACGTCGGGGTATGCGCCAGAAGTCTCTTCGTTACGCTTCGGGTAACACCCGTGCCGACAAAGCGCCTTGTCATTCCAATCGTAGCGCGATGATTGGTGTTTTTCTTATATTGGCTTCACCCTATGCGCTTGTGGTGCAAGCCAAGCACTCAGCTGGGGTAGAGTGGCTGGAGACTGGAGTAGGCAATTGTTCACTGGTGGCTATTCGAGTTTCGCGTGAACCTAGTCAACCCGAAATGGTTTCTCAATACATTCATATAGTTAGGAGAACGTAAGCGGTGGCATGAGATTTGCTTTAATCGCGTGTATGACTTACTCCCCTAGTCCCCGTCTCGTTTTAGTCCCGCTATTGTTTGCGGCCGCATGTACC
>JAESTW010000741.1 GCA_016763395.1 Kofleriaceae bacterium | reverse complement strand
CAACTCGCATCAGAGAAGTCCGGACTCCCCACACACTGGAGGTGTCCTGGTTTCGCCGTTCCTTGATGCGTCTTTGCTCAAAGAAGCTTCTATGAGGTGGGACAATCTGCCATTGCTCTTCAGTGTTGCGGGTGGTTGTTTCGCCTTGATAGCGGTCATTTCGCTTTCAAGCTCTTTTGAAGAAACCACTCGTCCAAGCCGGCGCTTTGGTGGTTGCGATGGCTCTTGACGCCAGTGTCCGTCGCCCGTGTTTCACGATGAGCTTTCCGTCCGCCGCTTCGAAAATGTCGACTCGCTGGCCTCGTGTCAACACGCATTAGAGAAGTCCGGACTCTCCGCGCAGTAGAGTGGTCCTAATTTCGGTGTGACATTTCAGGCTGGTAAGCCTTTGGTGAAGTACATCTTCCCGGTTCTCCTCGAGACCAGCAGACACTCCTCCTGGTATCCTAGAAGGCAACTTGGCAATTGAACAAAAGGAAAAAGGAGCCATATGAGAAAACCGACTACCATTACGACTTTGCTTATCGTCTTCGCGATGGGTGCTTGTGGTTCTCAGAAGAAGAGTGGACTTAGCGTGACCCCGGCGGGAATCTTGGCCCACTTTGGCTTCGCAGCATTGAGTCCGGGGCAGCCCCTTCCTCCGGGGCACGATGTGACGAAGGTTCTGCGATGCACGTTTTTGTGGCAAGACAACGCTGACGAAAGCTTCGTTGTGGACATCTCAACGACCAGTCGCACCGCCCCAGAGGGTGTCTCATTAATCGACATCCGCATGAACACGATAAAGAGCAACTGCGAGCTCGTCGGACGCCTGACCGCGCCAGCCATATACTACGAGGTCGCTGGCAAGGACGAAGCAAAGGCTACCGTACGAGTCACCTATACTTGCCCCAGCGGCGAGGGTAGCGGAGGCATCGTGCTGTCGACCGTCAACCCGCCTGAGGTCGTCTTCAGCGGCATGAAGTGCGTGAACAACACCTAGGAGAACCTTCTTGTCACTTTCGTCAAGATTGAGTTCTACGACTATTGAGGTTGTCAACACGCATTAGAAATCATTCGGACAAGCCTATTCTAAACGCTCGTCATAGTGCTCGCCGTCCAGCTACTTTACGCCCCAATATCCTACGGCTCCAAATATCAGCGTGAGAGCGACAATGGGGAGAATGACTATCCATACACGTGTTGAACGATTCTTCATAGTCGTGTCGAGTTGCCCTTTTACCCCTCAAAGCGCTGCATGAGCTCGGCAAAGGGCGCGGCCTTAGCGATGAAGCCAGTATTGCCGGCACGAAACTCTGTCGCGTCGCGTATGAACGCGCCAAGTGCAGCGCGCGCAAGGGTCGAGCCTAGGCTGATACGCGATACGCCCAGCGCCGCCAGCTCCTCGACACTGGCATCGAGCCTTCCGAGACCGATCACGACATTCAGAGGCCGATCCACGGATGCCACAACAGAGGCGATATCAGCCTTGGTGCTTAGACCTGGGGCGTACAGCACATCGGCGCCGGCTTCCTGGTAGGCCTGTAGCCGGACAATCGTGTCTTTCAAGCACAACGCACCTCGCGCTAGACCGTCCGCACGTGCGGTCAGCGTGAAAGGTATATCGAGACTCTTGACGCATTCCGCCGCTGCTCGGATGCGATCGCTGGCAAGCTGTAGTTCGTAGATTGGCGAGGCGCTGTGCCCTGTGCAGTCCTCAATCGATGCGCCCACCAGTCCGACTTCAGCCGCCCCCCGAATGGCGCTGGACATTGCGTCCGGGTGTGCGCTCCAGCCGTTCTCCAGATCACCAGTCACTGGCAAGTCACTGGCGGCAACGATGCTGCGCGCGTTCTCCAATGTTTCGTCCCGCGATAGAGCACCGCAGCCATCTTGTCGTCCGAGAGAAAAAGCCAGCCCGGCACTCGTGGTTCCAAGTGCTTTGAAGCCCAGTGCCGCCAGTAGTTTGGCTGTGCCAGCGTTCCACGCATTGGGTAGGAGCAGACAGTTTCGATGTAGCTGAGAGAACAATAAGCTCTTCTCAGCTTGTGTTGGCTTCATCTTGTCTCCTTGCAGAGCGTCGCCTGCACACCGCTCAGAAAATTGCGCCGCTCTCGGACGATCAGCCGGTTGTCCTGAGCGAAAAGGAAGTTTGTACGAGCTTCGGCATCCTCGCGCAATCTGTGCCGATAGACTTCGTACTCGGCTAGGCTGGTAAACGCGACAAGCCCATGGGCGATGTCGCTGCTGCCCTCGTAAGGTAAGTAGTAGCCCAAGAGATCGCCTCCCAGTCGAGGAATGATGGCAGCCCACTGCTCGGCGTACTGGCGAAACAGTTCTAGTTTGAAGACATCGATTTGGTACTCAATATTACACAATAGGTTCATAAAAATCCTTCGAGAAAGTTGAGGACGCAGCATGCACTTGCAAAATGCTTGATGCTTCGGCCATGATCGAAGTGTGGACGACGGCCCAGACATAGCCTCAATCGCTGGATTGATAGGCGAACCAGCACGAGCCAGGATTCTGATGGCTCTCATGGGCGGGCAAGCGCTCACCGCCACAGAGTTGGCTGTTGCGGCAGACATCGCACCCTCTACTGCCAGCAGTCACTTAGCAAAGCTCAGTGATGCCCACTTGATTCGCATGTGCAAACAAGGTCGTCACCGCTACTTTCAGATTGCCAGTAGTGAAGTTGCCCAACTCGTCGAGACCCTAGGACTCGCCGCCACCGCACCCATCTTGACTGGACCAAAGGATTCGGCTCTACGATACTCTCGCGTCTGCTACGACCATCTCGCAGGTGAGCTCGCCGTCCAGATACTACAAGGCCTGCTAACGTCCGAGCAGATCGTGTCGCGGGATGGAGCCCTGTTGCTGACCGAAGTGGGACAACAGACCTTTGAGGGCTTAGGTTGCGATGTTGTGGCCCTGCGAACAGGCACGAGGGCCCTATGCCGTCCCTGCTTAGACTGGAGCGTCCGGCGAAATCACCTTGGTGGCGCGCTTGGCGCAGCTCTGCTCGCCGCCTTGTACCGGCGAAGATGGGTGACAAAGGATATCGCCACACGAGTGGTGCATTTTAGCACGCGTGGCAAGAGCGAAATGAGGCGAATATTTACACTCGGACAGCGCTAGGCGGCACGAGTCAAAGTTCCTAGGAATCTGCGGCGCACTATTGAAATACTCGCCAGTCGAGGAAGATTCGCT
>JAESTW010000740.1 GCA_016763395.1 Kofleriaceae bacterium | reverse complement strand
TGGCTTGCCTAGTTCTATCGTATTTGGCTCCGGCAGACGGGCTCGAACCGCCGACCTAGTGATTAACAGTCACCCGCTCTACCAACTGAGCTATGCCGGAATGCTGCGGATTTCTAGGCGAATCTGCGATCTATGTCAAGGGCGAGTGTCGCGGGAATGACTTCGATGCGTAAACTCTTGGTATTCGGCCTCAAATGGGAGCAATTTGTTCCGCTTGGCGCCCTTTGGAGATCGCATGTTCCGAGTTTTGTGTTGTTGCAGTTTGTTGTTGTCGTCGATGCTCGCGTTGGGTTGTTCGGGCAAGAAGGATGGTGAGTCGAGTTCGTCTGGCTCGCCGCCCGCAGTTTCGAGCGAGAGTGCTGCCGCGCCGCAGAAGCTCGCTACGCCGCCCAAGAGCGCCGGGCCTGTGATGGCGCCTGGTCCCTACAAAATCGCCAGGACGGCTCTCAAAGAGCGGCTGAGCACGACTCGTGATGGACAGCAGTTGCGGTGGCAGGAGCTGGGACAGATTGAGGTGAGTGGGGAGGAGTTTCGCCAGGTCTACCGGAGCCGGGGCAAGAGCTTTGTGAGCTTTAAGGCGGAGCTCAAAGCGGCGGCACATTGCTTGGTGGATTGGCGGGTGGAGCTGATTGCGGGTCCCACAGGACGGGGCAAATCACTGGCGCAGATAAGCGGGCTTGTGCCCACGCGCAAGGGTGAGAGTGTCACTGTGTCCGGTGTGGTTGCTGTCGTCGATGAAGACTTGCCATCGCTTGCCAGTGCCAGTGCTGGCTATTGGACATTGTGCGGTGACGAGCTTCCCCGTCCGAATCTCCAAGAGCTTAAAATCGACTCGGCGCTGGGTAAGCAGATCAAGTTCGGCACTGCCTTTGACATTCATCATACCGAGTTCAAGATCAGTGGCAAGGCGCCGGACAAGCAGCGTTGTTTCTTTGAAATCGTCTCCGAGGATACGGACAAGTCAGGATTCACTCTCAATCGCGATTTCGCCAGTTTCAGTGTAGATTCAAACAAAGAGTCCAGCACGGCACTGCTGCGCCGGACAAGTCTCGAGGGCGGCAATGCCCGCGACTACGAGAAGTTGGCAAGGGGGAAACGCAGTTACTTGCGCAAGATGTACTGTATAGGCGCGCTTACGCCACCTGAGGCGGGAACAAAGGGTGTGACAGTCAGCGAATTAGAGCTGCACCCCCACGAAGGCGAAGGTGGTGCAGAAATTGAGAGCGCCGAACACATCGCAAGGCAGAGCTACGGACATAGCGCAACCGTACACAACACCTCGGGCGTGGATTGCGCTTTCCAGCTTCGCTACCGAATCTTGGACAAAACGGGCCTACCGCTCAACCGGACATCGATATTCAGCGAGACTGTCCACCTAGAAAAGGGCGCAAAACACAGCTTTCGTAGCAAAACAGAGCGACTCTTTGTCTGGCGCGATCATGTCGACAAAGTCGGTAGCCTGATTGTGGAGAGCGCCCAGCCCATCAACCAGTGCAAAAGCTTTGACAGCAATAAAGTGATGCATTAACCGAGCTGAGATGTCCTAGGTTTCGTCGTTCCTATCGTTTGATCTCAATTCCTCGAAAATAGTTCCTCGACCAATTAGCTAGTGTATTCGCAGACTTGCGGGTGGCCTGAACAGTTATCAGAACAAAGGCGAAGTTTTCTTGCGCCTCTGTCCCGACTGCTGTCTCTACCTAGCAAATGCACACTCGATCCATCCCCCTCGCCCTCGCCCTCATCGCCCTTCTTCACGGCTGTTCCGCAGACGCCCCTGGCCAAGCGGGTGCCGACGCCTCACCGCCCCTACTCGACTGCGTCAGCGGCGACATCCGCGACTGCGGACTGGCCATGGGAGCTTGTGAACTCGGTATGCAGCAGTGCTCGGAGCAGGGCCAATGGCTTGCTTGCCAAGGAGGTGTGGAGCCTGAAACCGAGGTTTGCAATGGGATCGATGACGATTGCGATGGAAGCGTTGATACCGGTTGCAGTTGTTTGCCTGGCGAAACGCAAGACTGTGGCAGCGACCTTGGAGCTTGCGAAGTTGGTACGCAGACCTGCTCTGCTGAAGGCCAGTGGGCGATGTGCGAAAACGACGTGCCTCCAAGTGCTGAAACCTGTAACGACATTGACGACGACTGCAACGACATTGTTGACGATATGGCGCCTTGCGAGGAAGCCCAAGAAAGCGTTTGTGAAGGCGATGTGCTCCGAAGCTTTGAGGCGATGGGCACATGCGAAGCTGGTGCGTGTCTATACGAAAGCACACTGACAAACTGCGACTATGGCTGTGAGCAGGCGGCGTGTTTGCCCAGTGACTGGCCTATTATTGATAGGCCCACCGGGCTCTTGTCCAGAGCCAGACTAGCCAGTGTTTGGACTGGTACCGAACTCATTTTCTGGAGTGGCGAAAGCAACGCTGGGAGCCGTGACGACGGATGGCGCTACAACCCTACCACCGATACATGGGCAGCCCTTCCGACGATTAACGCTCCTGCTGCTCACCGACGAGGAAGTGCGATCTGGACCGGCACCGAAATGATCGTCTGGGGAGGACTTGAGTCGTTAGCCAGGCAGACCGGCTCTCGCTACAATCCGAGCACTGACGCATGGACGACCATGTCCGCCATTGACGCCCCCTCAGGCCGCTACGACCACACAGCTGTGTGGACTGGAAGTGAGATGCTTGTGTGGGGCGGAGAAGGCTCTGGTTCCGGCCGGTCCGGCGGGCGTTACAACCCGAGCACCGACACCTGGAGCTCAATCTCGGATGTCGGTTCACCCTCACGTCGCAATCAGCACAGCGCGATCTGGACCGGTACTGAGATGATCATTTGGGGTGGGGACAACGCCAGCACGTCCTTTGCCAACGGTAGCCGCTACGACCCAGGCACTGACACGTGGACCGCCATGTCATCCGCGAGTTCGGGCTCAGCTCGCACAGCTCATACCGCGACGTGGACTGGCAGCGAAATGATCATTTTTGGAGGGTGGACTGGCTTTAATGAGGTGAGTGGCGGGGCTCGTTACTCGCCCGCAACTGACAGCTGGCAATCGCTACCATCGGCCGGTCTATCAGCGCGTCACTTTCACACTGCCGTCTGGACAGGTAGCGAGGTGATCATCTGGGGTGGCAACAGCAACGGCAACAAGCGCAACGATGGCGCGGCTTACTCACTGGCGAACGATAGCTGGACACCCATGTCATCTGTAGGAGCTCCCGCGGGACGTAGCTCACACATCGCTGCGTGGACCGGGACCGTCTTGGTTGTGTGGGGAGGATTGGCCTCGGGCACCTATCTTGGCGACGGCGCGACGATAGCGCCCTAAAAGAGCGCAGCGAGCCGGTCTGCGGCCTCTGGTACTAGTTTCAAGAAGAGCTCAGGCTCGATGAGTTCCATCTCCATCAGCTCCAAACGCCCCTCTCGCTCTACCATATCCGCGCGAGCGTACATCGGCGATCCCGGACACGCTTGCAAGACAGCGTTGGCTAGCGCACAAGCTTCTTCGTTCGGCGATTCGACGATTTCACGACCGCCAAATTCCCGTTGAACTCGAATATCCCCGGACTTCGGAAACTTGCGAATTCCGTGGCTCACTTCGCCTCCTAAGAGGATCACTGAGAGTTCCCCCACTTCGGCGATTGTGGGTACAAAGGCCTGTACGAGCCATGGGCTCTGCGATGAATCGACCGAGATTGTCTCCCCAGCTTGCAAATGGTGTAGCCCCCACGAGCCGCCGGACACGACTGGTTTGATGATAACGCTCGCGCCACTCTGCCACACTTT
>JAESTW010000739.1 GCA_016763395.1 Kofleriaceae bacterium | reverse complement strand
GGGGACTCACCTTGTTCTCCAAAGGCAAGGCTCAGTATCTGCACACCGACTAGTATCACCATGACTTGTAAAATCAGAATCGAAAAGATTTGCCACCTGTGTCCGTAGCTGAGTTCGGCGCTTCTTCTCAACGAGTCGATAATGCTGGGTTGTTCGGCAACAGCAACAGGGATAGCGACATAGAGAACTACGGTGAGAACTAGAGTGATAACTACGGCGAAGACCATCGCTGGAAGAAATAGGATCGAGGCGAAGGAGAGCAAGCGCAGCGCCAAACTGGAAATCAGCCCAACAGCAACAATCGGGAACATGCGAATTATCCCTATATTCACCGTTTTTCGAAAGCCAGCGGGTTTCCCCTTTAGAAAGCAGATTGCGCTGTATGCGATAACGCCTGTTAGCAACTGGGAGAGCAGTAGCTCGAGTGCTTGGAAATCGAGAGTCGGTTCGGGAGCATTGGGGCCGAGATCAACAGTGAAAGCCCGATAGATAAAAGGGCTGTAAGCGACAAGCCCGAGCACCGCAAATGAGAATAAATGGGCGCGTCCAACCCGTAGGGCATCGAGGAACACAGCCTGGATTTTAATCTTGTCCATAGGGGCTACTGGCTTGTATCGGACTTCACAGCATTTGCCTATAGCTTGCTCGCAGATTGGTTCGGCAAGTGCGGGTATTGGCCGGCTTATCGGGGTAGGCTGCAGTATGAGTGTAGCATTGGCCCAAGAGTGGCTCGCCCAAGATCCTGATTCTGAGACCCGCGCCGAGTTGCAAACGCTGCTCGACGACCCTTCTCGAGCAGAGGAGTTGGTCGAGCGATTTAATGGCAGCTTGGAGTTTGGTACTGCCGGCTTACGTGGCGTGCTGGGCTGTGGGCCTCAGCGTATGAATCGAGTCTTGGTGCAGAAGGTCAGTGCGGGCTTGGCGGACACGATGCTGAAACAGATCGACCGAGCGCAAGAGCGCGGCATTGTGATTGGCTACGACGGTCGTCACAAATCCCGGATATTTGCCGAGGACACCGCCGCTGTTTTCTTGGGCAAAGGATTCAGAGTTTATCTGTCGACTGTAGTCGTTCCTACACCGGTTGTTGCTTTTGGTGTGCTGGACTACGGCGCGGCGGGTGGAGTCATGGTGACAGCCAGTCACAATCCACCGGAATACAACGGCTACAAAGTGTATTGGGAGAACGGCGCGCAGATCATTCCCCCGCAAGACAAGGATATCGCGACGTCGATCGAGGCGGTATCGACCATCTCCGATCTAACCTTGGGTTCTATTGAACACGCTCGGACAGACGGCATGCTGGTGGATTTGGATGAGACCCTGATCTCTCGCTATATGGATGGTGTTTCAAAGCTTTCAATCCACAAAGGAATTCTGGAGAAGGTACCACTGCGTGTGGCGTACACTCCCATGCATGGAGTCGGTGCTCCTTTTGTCCGGGAGGCACTGAAGCGCGTTGGCCTGGTCGACTTGCATATTGAGCCGAGCCAAGAAGAGCCTGATGGGGATTTCCCTACGGTGAACTTTCCCAATCCCGAAGAAGAAGGGGCAATGGATCTAGTCTTTGCGCTGGCCAAGAAGGTCAAGGCCGACTTGGTTTTGGCCAATGACCCGGACGCGGACAGACTAGCAGTGGCACTACCAGTTGAAGGCGGCGAGTATCGCATGCTCAGTGGAGACCAAATCGGAGTGCTGCTTGCCGACTATTTGCTGAGCACTGGTACGGGCGACAAGAACCGTCTTTTGGCTACAACCCTGGTTTCGTCACAGCTTCTCGGCATCATGGCGGAGTCCCACGGAATCTCCTACCAAACGACACTTACCGGATTTAAGTGGATTGCCAACGCCGCCATTGATGCTCTCGCGAAAAACGATACGCAGTTTGTAATGGGCTATGAAGAGGCTCTTGGATACTCCGTTGGCGATCTTGTCCGGGACAAAGATGGGGTCAGTGCTGTGATGCTCTTTTGCGAGCTTGCGGCCTTCGCCAAATCTGAGTCGAGTACCGTACTAGAGCGACTCGACGCGCTCTATCGCAAACACGGAGTCTTTTCGACAGCCCAGGAGTCGCTGGTATTGCCCGGTGCCGATGGTGCCGCGCAAATTCAGGCCTACCTAAAGAAGTTTCGCGACCGGCCACCTGCTGAAATTGGCGGGTTTAAGGTTGAGCGCAGCTACGATCTATTGCACGGAGCGATGGATTTGCCGCCGAGCAATGTCTTGGTATATTTCCTAGAAGGCAATCGGCGGGTCATTATGCGGCCCTCGGGCACCGAGCCAAAGCTCAAGTGCTACTACGAAGTCTGCGAGCCTGTCGACTCTGATGAACCTGTAGCAGCGGCCGTTACTCGGGCGCAGTCTGCTCTGGCAATGCTCAGTAAAGCTCATCAGGCAATGCTCGGCTAGCAGTCAGTCCTTGTGTGACAAATCGCAAGCGGCACCTTAGATAGCAGGTGTTAGGGACCGGTTTGTACCGCAACGGCCGCGTAACGGCCATTTGACCAAAGAAATCCTGGTTGCTCAAACACTTATCCTGGCTGAACGCCGATGCGTTGCCCTATACTGGGCGGGATGTATCGATGCGCACTCCTGACTCTGTTTGTTCTCACTAGCCAAGCTTCGTGCCGCGATACTAGTGTCCCCAGTGACCCGGACGCGAGAATTGTGGCGCCACTGATCGACGCTGCTTTTGTTCCCGGAATTGACGCCGGCCCTCCTGGAGTTCATGTAGAGCCCACCGCTGCCGGGATAGAATACTTCTCAGACATCTCCGACGGCTTGACCGACAGTGCTCTAGTTGGCGCCTTGCACACCAAGCTTGCGGGCGATCATGTAGAGCTCAGCTTCGCCTCCCTGTACTCGCACTACGAGACCACCGATGGCAACCGAGACGGCTGCAACGGGATTTTCGATTTTTACTCCAGTAAGTGTTGGGCGCCGGAAGAAGCCTGCGGAAACTATATGCGTGAGGGCGATTGTTTTAACCGCGAGCACAGTTGGCCAAAATCCTGGTGGGGTGGTGGAACCGGCCCCGATCAGCATCAAGATTTGATCGCAGTCATCCCCGCCGATGGCTACGTCAACAACCAGCGCGGACAACTTCCCTTGGGAGAAGTCTCAGGCACAACCTACAACTCGACCAACGGCAGTAGAATCGGCAACTGTGCGAGTCTCGGAATCGCCACATCACAACGTTGCTTTGAGCCACCGAACAACCTCAAGGGCGACATGGCCCGTATCTACTTCTACATGGCCGTACGCTACGAAGGCGAGTTTGGTTGTTGTAGCGAGCTCAGCGTTGAGAAGTCAAACCTAAATCAATGGCAGGAAAATCAGCTCCGGTTGTGGCACAACGATGATCCTGTTGATGTGTGGGAACGCGAACGCAACGAGCGAGTCTTTGGCTTGCAGAGAAACCGAAATCCCTTTGTCGACTTTCCTGCCTACGTCGATCGAATCTCGGACTTCTAAGGGCCTCAGCTGCGCCCTTTATGGCCGAATACAATGAGGACCGAGCGCAATGTGATATTTGTCCGGCCATGATCCATGCTTGGGATGATTGACCTAGATTGAGCTAGATGTCCTCGCCGTTTTGTCCCACAATGTGGACATGTACCCGATGCGGATCGTTTTGGTTTCAATTTTCACTGTGCTGGTGTTCTTCAACGTTGATACTGCGGACGCTTGTTCTCCGGCACCGCCGGACAACGTCTCCGCGCCATCGAATGAGAAGGCATATGATGCCAGTCTCTCTCCTGCATCTCCTTCACTCAGTGATGCCATATTGTCCTCATCCACTTCACGGGGCTGTGGATCGGATGACTGTGGAGACCAGGATTGGCTACGAATTGATGCACAAGTTCCGATGGGTACTGAAATGCTCCGAGTAGACATCGAAGGTGAGCCAACCATCTATCTTCGGCCGTATATCGGTGGATCATCGAGAACTTGGAATGTTCGGGCATTCGGCTACGGCGAGTATGACGCGCTTACACTAGAAGTTCGCGCGATTGGTCCAGACGGCTACGCATCGTTACCTGTGATGATCTTGGCGACATCGGACAGAGACTCGGGAGGGTGCAATACCACAGGGAACTCCACCACTGGTGGCATGGTTCTACTTGCATGTCTGTTTTTGTATCTCCAGCATCGTCGCCGAGCGCACATAAGCTCCAAAGCGACAAAAGACTGACGGCATAAACCCAGAGCTATCGCTCTCTCATCCTCAAGCACGCGATCTACGGCGAGAGAAATTCTGTCCGGGATATGCCCAGTTTTCGCATTTTCGACTGGAGAGTTGCTGGGTGCAGTCCAAGCGCTCGTGCCGCGCCATCAGCGCCATAGATTTTAGCCCCGGACACTCGCAAGGCACCCTTGATTGCCTGACGGATTGCGCTGTCCAGTGTGGTAGGTATTTGCACTATCTCGTCACGTATCATTGGCGCATCGTCTCCAAAATTGGCTGGCAATTCAAGTTCGTGGCCATGTCCGAGAATGACAGAGGTCTCCAGTATGTTGGCTAGCTCACGGGTATTTCCTGGCCAGGAATAGGCCTCGAGTTTGGCCAGCACATCGCCGGAAATCT
Source organism: Kofleriaceae bacterium (assembly GCA_016763395.1). Classification (GTDB taxonomy): domain Bacteria; phylum Myxococcota_A; class Polyangia; order Haliangiales; family Haliangiaceae; genus NORP324. Next base: position 7,250 of record JAESTW010000739.1, on the reverse strand, counting down.
TTGGGATTGGGTGTACGCGGAGTTTCTTCCCAATGACCGTGAGTAGATGGTGTACCAGGGGAGCAATGTCTTCGGGACGCTCACGCAAGGGAGGAATCTCGATAGAAAATACGTTCAGCCTGAAATAGAGGTCTTCACGGAATGTGGTATCGCGAACCATTTTGGACAAAGAGCGATTGGTGGCTGCCACGACCCGGACATCAACGACTATTTCTGTTTCTGCGCCAACCCGGCGAACTCGGCCTTCTTGCAAGACTCGGAGCAGCTTCACTTGCACCTCAGGAGGAAGTTCGCCCACCTCATCGAGGAACAACACGCCTCTGTGTGCCTGCTCAAAAACTCCTCGGTGGGTGCGGACAGCTCCGGTGAACGCGCCGATCTCATGTCCGAACAACTCGCTCTCTATCAACTGAGCGGGAATGGCACCACAGTTTACCTGAACGAAAGATTGCCTTGAACGAGCTGAACTGCGATGAATCTCTCTTGAGACCAGTTCCTTTCCTGTCCCTGAATCTCCCAGTACGAGAACCGAAGTGTCGTATCGGGCCACCATGATGACTCGTCTCATCACTTCTTGCATCTGCGAACTGCGTGCGACTATGTGTTGACGTCCTACGAGTTCTTCTAGGCTGTCTCGCAGTTCGCGGTTCTCTTTGTGTGCACGTTGGGAGAGATCGGCGACTTTTTGTATCAGACCTTGTTTTTCCAAGCCGAACTCAACGACTCGGACAAGTGTCTCTAGGTAACTATTCGAGTTCAACAAGGGGGCGCCCACGTCACACCAAATTGATAACTCTGCTGCTCCTCCGTTCAGGGTGAGGGGCAAGTGGAGGTGAGTTTCTTTTCCGTCGAGTGATATGGACGGACAGGTTTGAGATAGCTTCTCCCGTATCGGTTTTGCGCGAGGTGAATTTGTCCATTTCTCGGTAGCCCAGTTTGCTTGGTACGAGTCGACAGTGCCGGACGCAGACACTCGCAGACGAACTCGCTGTACCGCCCATCTCGAATGAAGCGCTTTTCCGATTGAGGCTGGCAAGGCTCGCAATGAATTTGTCCGGCCCATTGCTGTGACTAACTCGCGAATGAACTCCCAGTCTCGCTTTGGCACAGGAATACCGTATCACTGATATAGTAGTGACAGTCATATATCGGTGAAATGTACTGATATATGACTGGCAAGTCTGAGGTCACAGTGTAGTTACAGCCACTTAGCGGTGGCATCTCTCATGCATTTAGCAACTGCATGGAGACAAAAATATGAGTTTTGTAATTACTACCGCTTGCGTCGCGACCTGCGACACAGCCTGTGTCGATGTTTGTCCTGTTGATTGTATTCAGGGGCCAATACCAATAGAAGAGCTTCGCTTGGTGCCACTAGAGAAGCGAGCAACCCAATTTTCTACCTTTCAACTCTATATCAATCCCGATGAATGCATCGGTTGTGCAGCATGCGAGCCCGAATGTCCGGTCGAGGCAATCTATGAAGAAGATAGCGTTCCAGCAAAGCACACCGAGGATATCGCAAGGAATGCTCGCTTCTTTCTGGAGCAGTCCTCCCTAGTCTTCTAGAAAGACATTGGGAAAACTCGGAACTTCCTGAGTGAGTTTTTTTCGTTTCAGACCCAGGATACCAGCTCCTCTCGTTTCTCTTGGTTCCGGCCAAGAGGCCACGACTGCGACGCGAGTTCGTCATGAAGCGCAGATAGGCCTTTGCGAAATTCGACCATGGTTGTTCGACGTTGAGGATCTTGGCGCAGGGCGGTCCCAAGCAATCGCGTGAGTCCAAGAAGCTTGCGATTTCCCTTTGACAGCGCAACAAGTGCCTTGGGAGTGCCGTCATGAGATAGGTGCGAGCGCACGATCTCCTTTTGGGATTCTCCATCAAAGAGAGTCTCCTTGCAGAAAAGCTCGTAGACCAAGCAGGCAAAGGAGTACACGTCAGCCGGACGTGCGGAGCCACGCTGCTCCCCGATAAATAGTTCTGGAGCCGCATAATACAGCGTGCCGCATCCCGGCCTGTACTGACGACCTGCAAGGCCAAAGTCGACCAACACAGCGTTGCCATCGCGAACAATGATATTCTCGGGTTTGAGGTCGAGATGCCCAACCTCGATTGAGTGCATTACCTCAAGCCCCTCTGCGACACCATCGAGAAGTGAAAGCACCTGTGTGCATGATAGATTTCGGGACTCCATCAAACGTCCGAGATGAGGACCTTCTATGTATTCCATGACTAAAATCGGATCGGGCGTCGCCCCCAGATCAAAGGTCACAAATGCTGCCAAATTTCGATGTTTCGGGAGAGTTAACAGCGTTTCAGCTTCCCGCCGAAACATGTCGATGAACTCCTTTTCGGACAATACTTGAGAGTGCTCTCCAGAATACCTCGGACGTTTTAGTGCATAAAGAGGTCGTACCTCGTCTGTCTTGTGTTCCTCGCGACAGACCAAATAAACAGAGCCAGCGCCGCCTGTCCCAATATTTGACAAAATACAGTACCCTGACACGGTAGTCTGCGCAGGTACCACACTCCTTCGTTTGGCCCTGTGGTGCACTTTTAACGCTCCTGTGGGTGCATCCTTCTTCACGATGCCAAGTGGTGACAAAACCCGACGTACTACCATCGCAAAGGCGTCGGGGAGTTCATCATCTGCCAACGCATAGCACCCTTCCAATGAACCAGCGAGGGAGCCAGGCGAGGAAGCAAAATCGAGTTGCCGAATTGCAGTCCCCAGCAGCGGCGCACTATGCGTTTCCGATAGTTCCATTCGCAGGCGAGCTCCATTGCTAAGTTGTGCAAGCCACTGACACGCTTCCGCCAGAGCGACAATGTTTGCGTCGGTTCGGTTTGGATCTGATGATTGGTTGATGGAGGCCTCGTGTCCGGGATCAAGAGCCTGGTAAAGCAGGTGCAACGCTCCCCGTAGCGCTTCGACCCTTGGGCTGCTATCGCATGGAATTTCATCAAGAAGAGTTCTCAAGCTTCCGATCATGGTGCCGATACTAGCGTCATTGCTTTCGTACAAACGAGAATAGGCGGACACCATTGCGCCCATTGGGGAAATCAAACTTGCTTCCGAAAATGCGATTCTGTCTTCCGAGTTTTTCAACGTAGGAATAACACCTAGTAGGATATCCGAGACTTCGCACGAAGTCTCTCGAATCAGTGCATCGCAAGCCCTGGCAAGGCACACAATAGGTATTCTCCTGAGAGAGGCGGGAACCGAATCATCGAGCCGGCGCAAGACGGTATGAACGACCTCCGTTCGCCGTCGTCTGAGAACCTCACTATCAGCAAGTCTCTCTGAGTCCGCGTCGACAAGGCGAATGAGAGTTTGCATATAGCTGCGTTGCCACGCCAATTCGTGCGAGTTTTGGCCATCGAGAGGGAGCTCATGATACCGAAGGAGCCAAGAGTGAAGGTCGCCGTGAAGGACCTCTAGACTGTCCGATTCAGTGTCTATACTTCTCGGCCCAACGATTTCTACAAGGCACGCTAGTAAAGAGTTTCTCAGTACGTGGCGTTCGATTCGACGAATCGCTCTGTATTGGATTCGTTGTTCCTGACGATTCCTGGAACCGTGATTTCCGAGAGTTGCTACCTCGGCGTGGGCGGCTGCCAAGGCGAGCTCGACTTTCGAACGAAGCCCAGGTACACCGTCCGTCACGTAGCTGAGCACAGCTGCATTGACATTTCCTTCAACCTCATCGTTCGACTGTGTGAGGCCAGCGCAGGCCTCTTGAAGAAGCCACGAGGCCTGCGCAACGCAAAAGGAATCCGTTGATTTCATACTCGCTTGCGCGCGTTTTTTGAGAATGCGAACGGCATCTTGACCAAGAACTCGAGAAAAACTCTGTCTTCGAATTTCAAAAATCTCCGAACCATGTTCGAAATGACAAAGCTCAGCCATCCTGTTCAGCAAGACGTCTGCGACTCCAGCCTCGAAACTGGCAGCACTCTCAATTCCAAAGAGCATTGTGTGCATTGGATCATCCCGATTGATTTGGCCAACGGTCTCAAGATGTTCGAGGCAACGAAGTAACGAGCGAGCTCCTCGAACCGCAATGCTTGCTGACAGGATGCACAGTGAACGACGCAATGCACCGTGGCTTGCGTCCGGTTCTAGTCCTGTTTCCAACAGCTGCCTGTGCCGTAAACGGCAATCGACAAGTACCCCGACAGCGGCAGCGGCGTGGCGCCATACTAGAGGCTCTCGATCCATTAGTAGCGTTGTCCAGCACTGACGAATGTCGGGGAAGTCGAGCACCCGGAGCCCTGAGGTATTGCTGTTCATTTTGCGCCGCAATGCTTCGCGTGCTGCCCGCTCCAGAATCCGTGCCGCCAAACGGCGTTCGATGAGGTTTCCCGATGACGGTTGCACCAACCATGTTTGTCGTGTTTGTGCACAGGAGAGAAGGGCGAGGCAGAGCTGGTCTACTTCAGGTACAAGACCAATCGGGAGTTGCAGGCACAGTGATATTCTGGAGCGTACCTCCGGGTTTTTTAGGATGCGCGGCGAGGCTGCCGCTAGTACAGTCACAAGCTTTGTGAAGGCGGACGCATTGGCTGAGAAAAGTAAACGTAGAACCCGGCGACCGAGATCGCGTTTCGTCTTCCCTCGAGGAAGCGAGATCATCAAGTCAAAGAGGGCTCGGGGCGAAGACGAAAGCCAGTCCATATCGTCAACCAACCCCGACTCAATTGCAACCCGTACACTTTCTTGTAACGCAAGTGGATCAAGCCCCTCCAGAGGCACCGGACGTGATTTTCCCAATACCGCTAAGCTCGCCATTCCGCGGCGCCACAATCGATTTCGTTCCCCCTCATTTGTGCAGAGATGGAGTTCAAGTAGTGCCAAAAGTTCGTTTCGTTCAGTTGCCATGAATTGCTCTGCTATCTCTGTGAGCGCTTCGCGATATCCAACAACTGAGCGAGCGTTCGCACAAAGGCTGGCTCAGATGAACACCACATAAGTGCGATGGTAGAAGTATGTGTTGTTGTACCCGGAGCCATTCGCATTACTTCGGCATCGCCAGCGAGGCAAAGATCTTCCTCTGCCGTGTCTATTGGTTGGGCTAGAAAAACCTGCACAATGGCTCCAAGGCTGAGATCAAGCCCATCATTGCGATCCAGGCGCACGAGAAGTCCACCCGCAGAGATGTTCTCGATTTGCACCAAGTGAACTTCGCCATGTAACGGAATCTGAACCTGAGCCATCAACGAATACCGGATAGATTTTCGTCGACTGCCAGGCGGAGGAGGAGGTCCTTTCTTTTCCACAACCTTGTTCTATCGCAACGTAGTCCAGTCAACAATCGGCGCAGGGGTACGGAACTCTAAATAAATGGTAGGCAATGTCCTGCCGATTGTATACATGGGACAGTACCGATTGAGGAGCTACGCTTGGTGCCAATAGAGCAGCGTGTAACCCAATCTCCTACGTTCCAACTCTTTATCAATCCCGACAAATGTATCTGCTGTGGAGTACGCGAGCCCGATTGTCCGGTCGAGGTAATCTATGAAGAAGATCGCGTTCCCGACGATATCGTAAGGAACACAGCCGAAGCGCGATAGACTAGGCGCCATGGCCGAGCTCAAGACACACATCTCCACGTGCACAATCTGTGAAGCGACTTGCGGAATCATCGTGCAAACCGACGGTGCACAGGTCACGGCGATTCGTGGCGATGCCGATGACCCCTTTAGTCAGGGATACATTTGCCCCAAAGCGGCGGCGATGGCCGATTTGCACCACGATCCAGATCGACTAAAAAAGCCATTGCGCCGGACAGAGAATGGTTGGGAGGAGCTGGAGTGGGATGAGGCCTTCGACTGGGTTGCAAAGAGACTCGGTGAAATTCGCAAGTCATACGGACGGGACGCGCTGGCGATATACAACGGGAACCCGACGATTCACAATTTGGATTTACTCACCTGGGGGCAGATTTTTGTCAGGTCACTAGGCTGTCGTCGAAAATTCTCAGCGACCTCCGCTGACCAACTGCCGGCAATGCTGGCGTCATTGCTCATGTACGGCAACCAGCTGCGGCTGCCCGTACCCGATGTGGACCGGACAGGCTACTTCTTGATTCTGGGAGCGAACCCTCTGGTTTCAAATGGCAGCCTGATGACGGCGCCAAACATGCGTGCTCGTCTTCGAAAGATACAAGAGCGCGGTGGCAAGGTTGTCGTCGTTGACCCGCGCCGCAGCCAGACAGCAGCGATTGCTGACCAGCATTTCTTTATTCGTCCGGGAACCGACGCTCTTCTCTTGGCAGCTATGGTCCATACAATGCTAGCCGAAGATTTGGTCGCTATGGGGCGATTGGGGGCATTTTCACAAGGGCTGGATTTAGTCGCTGATGCGGTACAGGAGTTTAGTCCGGCGATGGTCAGCCAGAGAGTCGGGATTGCTGAAGCGGATATCTTGAGTATGACGCGAGATTTCGCTGCCGCGCCATCGGCCGTTTGCTACGGTAGAATGGGAACCGCTACGCAAGAGTTTGGTGGGCTTTGCGCTTGGTTTATCAGCCTAATCAATATTCTTAGTGGAAATCTCGACCGAGTTGGCGGCATGATGTTTCCCAAGCCGGCAGTGGATATTCCCGGTCTTGCCTCGCGGATCTCAGCGCAAGGGAGTTTTAACCGATATCGTTCCCGAGTAAGAGGACTGCCCGAGTTTGGTGGCGAGCTGCCGGTCTCCACACTTGCAGAAGAGATTGAAACTGAAGGACCCGGACAGATACGTGCATTGTTGACAAGTGCAGGCAACCCCGTCTTGTCTACTCCCAATGGAGCCCGCCTCGACACAGCCCTGGAGGGATTGGAGTTTATGGTTTCCATCGACCCCTACCTGAATGAAACGACAAGGCACGCAGATATCATTTTACCGCCAGCAAGCCCTCTACAACGAGACCACTACGACCTAGCGCTCAACATGCTGTCTGTACGGAACGTTGCGAAGTTCAGTCCGGCAGTATTCGCTCGAGAAGGGCATGAGCGTAACGACTGGGAGATATTTGTCGAACTCTATATCCGTCTAGCGCCCAAGCAAGCCATGAGAAAACTGGGGAAGTTCGCTGCGCCGCTCGCCCTTGTCTCCGAACGATTCTTAAGGGCAACGCTCAGGCATCTTACTCCAAGGCGGTTGCTGGACATCGGGCTGCGCGCGGGCCCGTATGGAAACAAAGGACGGCCTGGTGGACTTTCGCTCAAGTCGCTACGAGCTTCTCCTCACGGGATCGACCTG
>JAESTW010000738.1 GCA_016763395.1 Kofleriaceae bacterium | reverse complement strand
GTTGGAGCAGGCCGGAATTCCAGCTTCCTTTGCGGCTGCCAAGAGTCCTTGCTGAAGTTTAGCGCCCAGCTCTTCCAATCGTTCGTAGGTATTGGGGCGACGAAGAACTTCGAGAGTTTTTAGCCCTGCGCTCACTGCCAGGGGATTTCCACTGAGAGTGCCCGCTTGATAGACGCCACCGAGTGGTGCAAGGCAATTCATGATTTCTGCGCGGCCACCAAAGGCAGCCAGTGGCAAACCTCCGCCGACAATTTTGCCAAGACAGGTGATGTCCGGCTTGATTCCATAGAGTCCCTGGGCACTGCCATAGCCAACTCGAAAGCTGGTCATGACTTCGTCCAAGATGAAACACGCGCCGTGCTTTGTGCACAAATCGGAGATGGCTTGCAAGTAGCCTTCTGTCGGAGGAACGACTCCCATGTTGCCAGCGACCGGTTCGATAATCATCGCCGCGATCTCGTCGCCCATTTCAGCGAAGATTTTTTCTAGCGCCGCTATGTCGTTGTACGGAACCAATATCGTGTCTTGCGCAGCGCCTTCGCTAACACCTTCAGAGCCAGGAATACCCAAGGTCGCTGCGCCAGAACCCGCTGCAACCAAGAGAAAGTCTGCGTGGCCATGATAGCCGCCGTCAACTTTGATTAGTTTGCTGCGTTTGGTAAAACCTCGTGCGAGCCGGACAGCACTCATGGTCGCTTCGGTACCCGAGTTGACTGCGCGAACCTTTTCCATCGAGGGCAGGGCCTCACACAATACTTCGGCAAACTGAACTTCTAGCCCGGTGGGAGCTCCAAAGGACGTTCCAGCGCCCAAGGTCTCTTTGATGGCATCGAGAACTTCTGCGTTGGCGTGTCCGAGAATAAGCGGGCCCCAAGAGCCAATGAGATCGACGAAGCGGTCGCCGTCTTCACTATAGATATAAGCGCCATCTCCGTGAGAGATAAAGAGCGGATCAACTCCGACTGAAGAGCACGCACGCACTGGCGAGTTTACCCCGCCTGGAATAACCGCTTTAGCGCGCTCAAAGAGCGTGGATGATGCGTTGGTGTTGATCGGTGCCATGGTTAGTCCTCGCTCTCGTCGTCGTTTCCGTTCCGCCGCGTCTTTGGCTATTGTTTCGGACATATCGACCGGAACAGTCAGCGCGTCGTCACTACCTTCTATCGGGGTTGGAATGCCGTCGTTCAAAGCCGCGACCGATATAGGAGAGTTCTCGTCCGGCGAGGCAGTATCATCCGTTTCGCCTTCATCACCTGATTCAATCTCGCCCTCGCCTGATTCAGCCTCGTCATTGGCTTCTACGACTACTTCTTCGATGTTGGAGTCCTCTTCTGGTTCGGCCAAGCGTTCAATAGACGCGACGAGCTCATCTTCGTCGAGTCGCATTAAACGAACACCCTGTGTGTTGCGTCCTACCAGTGAGATGTCCGCAGCGCGCATTCGGATTAATTTTCCTTTGTTGGAAATCATAATCAGATGATCGTCCTCGCCAGCGAGCCGAACTCCCGTCACGTTGCCGTTTCGGCTGGAGCATTTGACCGAAATCATGCCCTTACCGCCGCGATTCTTCGCCGCAAACTCGCTTAGCTTGGTTCGTTTTCCGTAGCCTCGTTCACATACGGTAACCAGTGTTTCTATCGAGTCTTTAGCAAAGGCGACCATTCCGATGAGTTCGTCGCCCTCGCGTAGGTTGATTCCTCGGACGCCACGAGCGTCGCGTCCCATCGGACGAACTTTGTCTTCGCCAAAACGAGTTGCCTGGCCATTTTTGGTTGCCAACATGACGTCCATGTCGCCATCGGTGAGTCGGACATCGACAAGCCTATCGCCTTCATTGATGCCAATGGCGCGGATGCCCGAGGAACGAATACTGTCAAAAGCCGTCGCATCGGTCTTTTTAACTGTGCCATCGCGAGTTGCCATGAACACGTAGCGCCCTTCGAAGGAGTTCCCGCGTATTGGCAAGAGGCCAACAACTCTTTCTCCCTCTTGCAAATCAATCACGTTGACGAAAGGTTTGCCCCGCGCTGTCCGGCTTCCCGCTGGCAGCTCGTACACCTTTTTGAGGTAGGCCCGTCCGTAGGAGGTGAAGAGCAATATGAAGTCGTGAGTAGAGGCGGCGAATAAGTCGGTAACAAAGTCGTCGTCACCAGCTCGTGATGCGCCCTTGATGCCGCGTCCACCGCGGTTTTGCGCCTGGTACTCAGAGACAGGGGTTCGCTTGACGTAGCCCAGATGTGTCCGAGTAACAACCATCTCTTCAACATCGATGAGTTCTTCGTGGAGAATTTCGCCCTCAGAGTCGACGATTTGAGTTCGTCTCTCGTCTGCGTAGTTGTCTCGCAACTCATGAATTTCGTCGATAATACAAGCCACAAGCTTGTCTTCGTCGCCCAAAAGACCCTCAAGGTAGTCGGTTTGTTGCCATAACTCTTTGTATTCGGCTTCGAGTTTCTCGCGTTCCAGACCAGTAAGACGTCCCAGGCGCATGTCCAAAATTGCCTGCGCTTGTCTCGGCGCCAAGTACACAAACCCGTCTTCACGAGCCTTGGTAACCTCTTCTTCTGGTCGTCCGGCGCGCTCCAAGAAGCCCTCTAGGCCCATCATCTTTTCAGCAATAAGTCGGCCCTTGGCTTCGTCGGTGTCTTTCGACGAGCGAATAATTTCGATGACCCGGTCGATTTGCATGACCGCCAGTCCCAAGCCTTCGACGATTTCCCGCCGTTCGCGAGCGACACGAAGATCGTAGATTGTCCGGCGAGTAACGACCTCTTTGCGGTGATCGATGAAGATGTCGAGCATGTTGCGAAGAGTGAGTCTCTCCGGTCTGCCCTGGACAATCGCCAGCGTGTTGACGCTGAAGTTGTTTTGCAACTGCGTCATTTTGTAGAGGCTGTTGAGTACAACTTGCTCGTTGGAGTCGCGCTTGAGCTCAAAGACAACCCGGATGCCCTTGCGATCACTCTCGTCGCGAATGTCCGAAATTCCCAAAAGCTTTTTGTCGCGGACAAGATGAGCACATTTCTCAATCCAATTGGCCTTGTTGACCATGAAAGGCACTTCGCTGACGATAATCGCTGTCCGGTCCTTCTTGAACTCCTCAAAATGCACTTTGCCGCGGACGGTAATCGAGCCACGACCAGTCTGCTGCGCTAGGCGAATGCCGTTGCGACCCTGAATAATGCCACCTGTGGGGAAATCAGGGCCGAGAACGATTTTGTTGAGATCGTCTGCGGTGATCTCCGGATCGGCGATTACTGCCAAGGTGGCGTCGAGAATTTCTCCCATATTGTGGGGCGGAATGTTGGTCGCCATGCCGACCGCGATACCGGACGAGCCGTTGATGAGAAGGTTGGGAACCCGTGTGGGCAGCACCTTCGGCTCCATCTCTTTGTCGTCGTAGTTGAGTTGCCAGTCGACGGTCTCTTTGTCCAGATCCGCCATAAGGTCGGACGAGAGCCTGTGCATACGGCACTCGGTGTAACGCATAGCGGCTGGTGGGTCGCCGTCGATAGAGCCGAAGTTACCCTGTCCGTCGATGAGCATGTAGCGCATCGAGAACTCTTGTGCCATTCGGACAAGAGCGTCGTAGACCGCAGTATCACCGTGCGGGTGGTACTTGCCGATGACGTCGCCAACGACGCGTGCGCACTTTAGGTAAGGGCGGTTCCAATGGTTGGACAGTCCTTTCTGCGCGAAAAGGATTCGCCGGTGCACTGGTTTGAGGCCGTCTCTCGCGTCCGGCAGTGCGCGGGAAACGATGACGCTCATGGCGTATGCCATGAAGGATGTGGTCATCTCCGATTCAATGGAGATGGGCGTGACGTTGGGCATGAGAGTGTCGGTCATGGGAGCGCGTTCTATAGCTCAATGGCGAGCGCGCTACAATGCCGAGATCCTCTTAATAAGCCTATGATATCGGCATGTTATGGTAGGGATCGCCGGAGACGCTAGGATTGCTGCGAAGTTGGAGAATGAAGGCTATTCGTTGCAGTTTTCACGGGCTTGTCTTTGCCCTTCTTCGACCTGGACGCGGCTTAGCAGGAAAGCGCCGAGGGCGAAGAATCCAATGATTGCCAAGATTGCCGGACGGCTGGAACCCGCAAGGGAGAGCACGATTGCGAAGAGTAGGGGGCCGAAAATTCCAGCGAATTTTTCGAAAATCGCAAAGAGTGAGAAAAACTCGGATGACTTGTGCTGCGGAATTAGCGTGGCAAAGAGCGAGCGACTCAATGCTTGCACGCCGCCCTGGACAAGCCCGATGAGGATGGCCAAGAGATAGAAGTGCAAACTGGAAGTCATGAAGTAACCGAGAACACTCACACCGGTGTACACGACTAGCCCAAAGTAGATAGATTTTTTGGCGCTGAAGCGGACTGCGAAGTGTCCGAAGAGGAAGGTGCAGGGAATGCCAACAAACTGCACGAGCAGTATCGCTTTGATCATATCGCTTGTATCGACACCGATTTCTCCGCCGTAGATGACAGCGAATTTGATGATAGTTCCGATGCCGTCGTTATAAATGAGGAAGGCGAGAAGAAAGAGACTGGCCTGCTTGTATCTCCGTAGTTCACGGAAGGTCTGCCGAACACTGGAGAAGGCGCCTCGGACAATAGAACCAGGAGAACGGCCTGTATCTTGGCGAATGGGGGGTTCCGGTACTCTTCGGAAGAGTGGGATAGACCAAAGTACCCACCACACCGCAACACCTACAAAGGTTGCCCGAGTCGCCTGTTCTTTGTTTTCCAGACCGAGCCACGCAGGGTGATCAATCAGAGCGATGGCTGCGATGAGTACCACGCCTCCTGAGACATATCCCAGTGCGTATCCTGCCGTTGAAACCTTGTCGAGTTCGTCATCACTGGCGATGTGTGGCAGCAATGAGTCGTAGAAAATAAAACTGCCCATGGCACCGATATTCCCCAGGGCAAAGAGTAGCGAGGCAAGTCGCCATTGGTCCGGTCCGAGAAAGCCCATGGCAGCGGTGGCGCTGGCACCCAAAAGCATAAAGGCAGCGAGAAATTTCTTTTTGACGGGCGCTGTGTCAGCTATAGCACCCAGAATGGGAGCCATGAGAGCGACCAGCGTTAGGGCTATTGAGGTGGTAATCGCCAGGCGTCCGGTCGCTATTGATGAGTCAGCGGCGTCACTGGCGTTGGAAACCACCCGGTAGTAGGCGGGGAAAATCGCCGCGATTATCACCGTGACGAAGGCGGAGTTCGCCCAATCATAGAGTGCCCAGGCTTTTTGAGGGCGAGTGCGGAGCCCGATTTTTTCGGCGATCGACATGGGCGCAGGGTAGCCCGAAACACAGAGAGAGAGTGGAATCGGCGGCGAGATTGCCAGGCAAAATTCTGATAGACCTTGGCGGTAATGATAGTTGTAACGCAATACGGGAAGGGCAAGCCGATACTGCTTATCCACGGCAGCGCCGCCAACTACACGACATGGAACGTCCAGCTGGTTGGCCTTCGCCGTGAATTCACCCTGATGGCCTACGACCGTGCAGGCAACGATAGCGCAGGCAACGATGCCGGCGACTCGGGCAACGTCTACTCGGTGGAAATGCACGCAGATGATGCAGCCGAGATTATTGGTTCAGAAATCGCTACCTCCTGCACGGTTGTCGGGTCGAGTTTTGGCGCGATCGTCGCTCTGGATCTGGCTCGCAGATACCCGAAGCTTGTGAACTCGCTGGTCTTGTGCGAACCGCCATTGGCGCAAAGCGATACTCTGGCCCCGGTTCCCGATGGCTTTGCCTGTCGTTTTGATTCCATTGTCCGGCAAGAGGGGGGACCGGCCGCAGCAGAGTTTTTCTTGCGTTGCGTGTTGGGGGACGCTTCCTTCGAGGCAATGCCCAAGACCTTTCAGAAGCGTTCGATGGAAGAGTGGTGGCAGATTCGCTCGGATATGACCGCGCTCGCCAGATATCGAATCGAGTACTCTCGTCTTCGTGACGAGATCAATTGCCCGGTTACCTTGGTTGGCGGAGAGAAATCCGCAAGTTTTTACCGAGAGGTTTTGGAGACATTGCAGTTGGCGATTCCCGGATCGGAGCTAGCTATACTCAGAGGCGCCGGACATATGATGCAAGTTGATGCACACAAGCAGTTCAACGATATACTACGGCGGATCGTACCCTAGGAAACTAGACTCCTAAAGAGGAATCAGGTTGTACTGCCCGTTATTCTGCGCGGTTTTGCGGAACTCTTCAATCACCGCAACAAAGGTCTTGGCAAGCTCTGGGTCAAATTGACGTCCGGCACATCGCAGTAGCTCTTTGATTGCCACAGCGTGGGGCAGGGCTTTGCGATACGCACGGTCACTGGTCATGGCATCATAGGCATCGGCTATCGAGACGATTCGGCCCTGAATGGGAATGTCGTCTCCGGCCAAGTTACGCGGATATCCGCAACCGTCAAACCATTCGTGATGGCACCAAGCAGCATCGATTAGATTCTGCATACACGGAATCGGCGCCATAATCCGGCGACCTTTGTTTGGATGTTCGCGAAAGACTTCAATCTCCGCACTGGTAAGTCGTCCGGGCTTGTTCAGCATATCGTAGCGAATGCCGATCTTGCCAATGTCATGCATGAGCCCCGCTTGCACAATCGTTCGAACCTCTAGCTTGGTCATGCCCAGGCGTTCGGCCAGCAGGCCCGCGTAGCCGGACACACGTTCCGAATGGCCGCGGGTGTAGCGGTCGCTTTCTTCGAGTGCTTGGGCAAAGCCCAGAACGGTCTTTTGGTAGTTGTCCTCGAGGTTTTCGTTGGCCTCGCTGAGCTCTTGGTTGCGCTCTACTAGATCATCGTAGAGTCTGGATGTCTCAATCGCTGACGCCGCTCTAGAAGCCAGAACGCTCAACATCTTTCGTTCTCCCTCATCGAATCTCTTGGTTGTCGTAAAGGAGAAGACGTTTAGCATGCCTATCATGCGTCCGGATATTTGCAGCGGAACGGCTACATAGGAAATGAGTGGCCGCTTACTCGAGAGTGACGTAAAGAATTGTCCGGCGTCACGTCCGTGGGCCAGTATGGGCAATCCCTGAGCGAATTGTCGTCGAAGCCGGTCTATCTCGAGGTTGGGCATGTGCGCGTCCGGCACAGGCTCTGAATCGTCACCAAATAGTTTGATGCGCTCGATATAGCTTCCAGTTTGGGGGTCTTCTAGATGCAGTGTGGCAACATCTCCCTCGGACTCGTCCAAGGTTGCTCGTAAAATGACGTCGAGAACTTGGTCGATTTCTAGGCTCGATGCCATTGCTTCGGACACACGGTAGAGCGTCAGTGCCTCGCGCAAGCGAATGTTCTCAGCCTTCAGTTTTTGGGTGTCCAGCCCTCGCCTGAGGAGGCGCACGACTTCTTCTACCTTAAAAGGTTTTAGGACGTAATCGTAAGCACCTTTTTTCATCGCTTCAATAGCGGTCTCGACGGTACCGAATCCGGTCATGATGATGGTGAGTACGTCGATCTTCTCTTCGGAAATTCTCTCAAGTAGCTCTAGTCCACTGACGTTGGGCATCTTAAGATCAGAAATTACGATGTCGAACTGCCGAATTTTGAGCCGTTCAATGGCCTTCTCTCCGTCTTCAACACTTTCGACATGAAACCCTTCTAGTGCGAGAAACTCGCAGAGAATATCGCGGATGACCTTTTCGTCGTCAACCACAAGGATACGGCCGGCATTTTCCGCTTCCTCGTCGTGATGCTCTGTTTTTTCGTGCTCAGACAGGGGGCTAGCTTTCTGAAGAGGAAGAGGTTGATGAACTGGGAACTCCGCGGCTCTGGTTGGTCTCTTGGACACGCTTTTGCCACACGGCCTTTACCTGGTCAGCTTTCTGTTTCTCGTTCTTCGCTCGTTGCTTTGCGATTTGGGATTGTTTACTTCGCTGGGCTGTTTGTCCGCTGAACTTGTCGTACTGAATTCCTTTTGGCGCGATGTTCTTTGATTGCCCCAGCTTGGCTTTCTCGTGCTCGTAGCGAGCCTCTCGGTGGTAGGTCTCTTCTTGGCAGTAGAGTAAATACTTCTGTAGATACTTGCGATTGGCGTTGAGGTAAGAAATCTTCTCGTCGGCTGACCGTCGCGTCAACTCGGCGATGCGCATCGCTTTACTCGCTTGGTTGATGCGAGTCATGTCACCGCTATCCTCTGCAGCTTTCTTTTGCTGGGATGCACTTCGCTCGGACAAAAGCGATTGCTTCTGTTCATTCTTGGAGACGTTTAGTTCTGTGCTGCTTTCGCTGAGGTCCGCTGCAGCTTTCATTTGCTCGGCCCGAGCACGCTGGTATAGGTTTTGGGCGCTGAGCACCTTGGCTTTCTCATCGAGTGAAAGCTGCGCGATATACACCTCATCGTAGTGCCAGGAAAGCGCGCTCGGTCCAGCGGGGCTGCTAGCGCCACATGCGAGAGCGGTAGAAACGACAAATATAGAAACTAGTGCAAAACGAATCATAGGCTCTTGCTGGTCATTGGTTGGTTACTTGCGCTGGTCATTTTGAATGAAGTGGGCACAGCTTGCTGCGCAGGCTTTAGGATAGCGCCTTTGGTGGGGGATCCGGGTTGTCAAACCACCCAAAAAACACCTTGAGTTGCGCTTTCCTGCTCGGCTCAAGGTAATCAAAGTTACCTCCTCTATCGGATACTTCCCAAAAGTCCTTGGTTTCGATAGCCAAGAGCTCGTCGCGGATGGAGTGCATGCGGGAAACATCCTCGTTGCGCATGTCCTCCCACACCAGTTTGGCCAGATCGGTGAGGCCGGCTTCGAGATAGTAGGTGGCGAGTTTGAGCTGGGCCTTTCTCACGCCCCGCAAGCTAGCTTCTTGAACAGCGCCATCGGAACTGGTCGGGTCGACCTCCAGCAAAATTGTCAGCAACTCGGACTCGACGTCGCTGTGAATTTCGTGGGCTACTTCGCACAGAGCCCCAACATCATAGGCGACGGTCTCTGTCACAAATCCGAGCTTTTTTTCGTAGCTCAGATGCGCATAGTATTTTAGATGCGTGACAATCCCCAGCGCAGTTTCGCCCATATTCGCTTTCAGTACGAGTTCGGCGATGAGGCGATACTGATTGAGAATGGTATAGGCAGTTCGCACATCGTTGTTGTTCAGGGTCGCCCGCAAATAGGTATTGAAGAATTTAATCGTAAGAGCTAGCGCCTCGGCGTTGCCGGTTTCGATCGCGCGCTCGGCGATGAGGCGAGTGTTGATTGCAATCACGTAGTTTAAGTGGCGCATCGAGCCCAAAGCCTCGGTGTAGATACTTTGGTATTGCCGCAAAACCTTGAACTCAACCCATGTCCGGCTGTTTTCCAAGTCTTGCACGGAGTCTTTGGCCATTGAGGCAAAATCCGGGTTGTGCCGAATTGTCCGGGTCAGCTTGAACCAGTCGTCGTGCAGCTCTTTTTTCAGAGAGAGATAGTCGCAGCTGAGAGTGCGAAGAGCGTCAACGCATGCTATCGCGATAATCTTGTCTTTTTGAGACACAGAGTTTATCGCAATGTCCGTCAATTGCTCGCTCATGTTCAGTACGACTCCTTGCCGAGCCTCAGTCTTGCCTTTTGGGATTTCTCCATTGCCAACAGCGGCCCTAATGGCCGAATGCTCGATTCTAGAGACGATCGTATGCGGGGAGAGCAGCCGGAAAACGTAGGCGAAATACGGAGCCATCAGTAAGAAACCGAAGGTAGCCGTTACTAACATGGCGATTAATGAAAGCCGGGGAACCCAATCGTCCTTGACGCCGAAAGCGATCCAGAAGCCCATGACACAGCCAATGACATAGAACCCCATCACCAGCATGTTTGTCCGGTCGCGAAAGAACATTTCTGTGACCGCGGGAGTGTAGCGAGTGGCCGAGAGTTGCACGACAATGGAAACCACCGTTAAGATGATTCCCAATACCGCGGCGATGATGCTGGAGAGCACACCAATGGAATTGGACACAGCCTCTGGACTAAAATCCAGGTAGTGCATAATGGGAGAACCGGTATTTTCCGACAAGAGAAAATGGTCGAGCATGTACAAGCCACCCGTGACCACAAAGGCAACGGATCCCAACAGCACCATGGGCATCACCCAGAGTGTCTTAAGCGACTCTTTCGCCATCCTGTGCCAACAGTACCAGCGCCTAGTCCAGAGGTGCCATTCACTAGGTGTGAAAGCGGCAATATATCGAACTTGGTGCCCGCTTTGGTCCTGACAATAGGCTATATTAAGTTATTGATACCCTATGGACACCCTGCTTGTAATCGACGTTGGCAATACCAATACAGTTCTCGGACTCTATGAGGGCGAGAAGTTGCGGGCGCAATGGCGAATTGAGACCAACGGCAACCGGACTGCGGACGAATACGCAATTGTCTTGCGAGAACTGATGGAACTCGATGGCATCGCTTGGCAGAGTATAGATGCCGCTATCGTTTCGTCGGTCGTCCCCCCGACCCTCTTTGGCATTCGCGGCTTTTGCAAGAAACGCTTGGGCGTTGAGTTGATGATCGTGGGACAGGGGCTCAAGTCCGGGATGCCGATTTTGTACGAGAATCCGCGCGAGGTCGGCGCAGATCGAATCGTGAATTCCGTTGCCGGTTTCGCCAAGGTCGGAGCTGGTTGCATCATTGTAGATTTTGGAACTGCAACCACCTGGGATGTTGTTACTCCCAAGGGGGAGTATCTCGGTGGCGTTATTGCGCCGGGAATCGAGATCAGTGCGCAGGCCTTGTACGAGCGCGCTTCAAAATTGCCGCGGGTACAAATCGCCCGGCCCAAATCGGTCATAGGCCGAAACACAGAAGCGAGCATGCAAGCCGGACTGTATTTTGGGTACAGCGGCATGGTTGATTCGGTAGTTGCGCGAATTCGTGAGGAAGTTGGGTTTCCCTGCCGCTGTTTGGCAACTGGCGGCCTGGCTTCACTGATTGCCGAGCAGAGTAAAACCATCGATGAGACTGACCCATTGTTGACCTTGCGCGGCCTAAAGATTCTTTTTGACCGCAATCGAGCGTAAGCTTCACAGCCCCACCCCCCAACGGAAAGAATCGCAAGTAATGGACTACTCCCCTCTGGATCTCGCCTCGCAAAATGCTGATGTGCAGCGTGCGCTATCCTCAGCGCCGGCCAAAATGATGGCCGCCCGAGGTATGGCTCCCTTGGCAAACCCGGCAGATTTGGCCTCGGTTATGTATCAAATCTGCCTTGATCCAGATGAGAAGTTGCATGGTGCAGCCCGAAAAAGTGCGTTTGAGCTGCCCATTACGATTTTATCTGGCGCTATGGCCGATAGTGGAATCGATCCCCAGGTCATCGACTATTTTGTTAGTCGCGCGCAATGCCGCGCTGAACTTCTGCAAATCGTAGTGCTCAATCCCCAAACAGCAGATGAGACGATAGCCGATATTGCGGCCACTGCAGACGAGAAACTTGCTGATATCATTGCAGAAAACCAAATTCGAATTCTGCGTTACTCGGATATTATTGCGGCGCTCTACATGAACAAAAAGGCCCGTATGTCGACCGTCGACAAAGTGGTCGAATTGGCAGTTCGTCACGAGATGAAGGTGCCCAAGCTATCGTCTTGGGACGAAATTAGCCGGGCGGTTTTGCAATCGGAGAAGGACGGCGACCTCAAGGAAAACGCAGCGGAGATGGACGCGATTTTTACCAAGTCGCAAGCACCCGATACCAAAGAGGACGAGAAGGAAGAGACAGATATTCGCAAGTGGCCTATATCGCTCAAGTTGCGCACAGCGATGGTGGGGACCAAATTCCAACGCGCAGTTCTCATTCGCGATTCCAAAAAAATGGTCAGTATGGCAGTGATTAAGTCGCCTGCGGTCAAAGAAGCTGAAGCAGCGCTATATGCCGGTAACAATGCCATCTGTGAGGACGTAATTGGGTATATCGCCAATCGTGGTGATTGGACCAAGAAATACAAAATGAAGACCACCCTGGTCGCCAATCCCAAATGCCCACTTCCAGCCGCTATGCGTTTTCTGCCTCACCTTCGCGCCAAGGACATTACCGCCATTGCCAGATCGCGCAATGTTCCCTCGGCACTCTCCAGCCAAGCCAAGAAACTGAAATCGGCCCGGGGTGGTAGGCGTTAACGCAGGCCTGGTCCTCGACAGCTGGATCGATCGAATGGGCGCGGCATTGATTGCGCCCGCGCGCGCGATGGCTGCCTCGGACACTCCTGCTGGTCAGGGACGCTCGTCTAGCGATGTGGCGATACTTCTTCTTTTGGCAGTTCTCGCGGTAGAGACTCGTCTCGTCGCCATTTCTGGCTGGATGCTCGTTGATGGCGATTGGGGGGGCGCGATTACGGTGTTTCTGGTCGACGCAAGGCAGCACTTGACCATGCCGATACTTCTTCTGCTCGGCGCTAGTGTTTTTCTTACAATTGTGGCCGGACGACGGCGGCGAGTGTCCGACGACTTTGATCTGGTTAGTATTGCACTTATTCCGCTGGTATTTGTGGAACTCCTGAACTCGACGGTATTTCTACTGGGAGCCGATATACACACTCTCGCGGCCTACGTGGGCTATGCGTGGGCGTTGCTGCTGCTCGGCTTTGCCTTTTTACAGACTCGAAAACGTGAGTATCCGCGCAAAGAAGCGGAGCAAAAATGAGTCGAGTCCGCATCTCGGGAATTGCCTTTGTCCTGCTGCTCCTGGGACTGTTAGTTCTCAATGGCTATGGAGTCGTTACGAATTGTTCTGGGCTTCGCCCCCTGCACAGCGGCGAAGCAGCGCCGAACTTTAGAAGCATAAAAGTAACGGCCGCCGGTCGGCTAGGGAGCATTCAGCAACTGGATTCGACTCGTGGTTCGGTTGTTGTTCTCGACTTTTGGGCGACCTGGTGTGGTCCTTGTAAAAGTACGATGCCGGTTTTAGAAGAACTTGCCAAGCGCTACGGGCCGAGGGGATTGCGAATCCTCTCTGTCAATACCGAGGGCAGGGGCGCCGCAGCCAAAGCTCGCAGGATGATCGACCGGCTTGCACCATCGGTTGAGTTATTGATGGATACCGGAGAAGGATCAACGCTCTACAACGTGAGTTCTATTCCACATATGTTAGTGATTGACCGAGAAGGCAAGGTGCACATGGTGCACCGGGGGCTCATCACCGTAAGCGGGCTGCGTTCCGACCTCATCGATGCCATAGAACCACTTCTATGAGCATCGAACTACTTCTGTCAGAATAGGACTGATTTGGTCGGTTTATTGAACCCTTGCAAAGACGCGTGATACGTTATTTTCGTGCGATTGCGCAGCTACATAGTCCTGGAAGTTCTGGCAGGCACAACGCTTCTGGCCGGCCTTGCACTGGGCGGGCTAGTGTTTACTGGCGTCGTTGACCTGGGCATCGGCGGCGAAGCCCAGGCAGCTCTGCCAGCTGAAACTCGGGCAAATGCGCTCGGAGAGTCCTCGCAACGGATCACTTCGGACATCGCCATGCATGCAGTGGAGAGCAAGTTGGTGCCGGACGCATCGGTGGCCGAAGTTGTGGTAGCGGACGCGGGGCAAGAGATATCATTGGGCGGTAGTTTCGGTGGCGTCCCAGACGAAGAACTACTGGCGCCTCTGCGAGATTCCCCCATAGCGAGTGTGCGCTTCAACAAGGGAGGATCATCGATCTCCCTGCGAATTGACTTTGAAAATGGTGCAAGAGCGGCGTTTAAGCCAAGGCAGACCAATTGGCAATCGGTTCCGCGTCGCGAAGTCATTGCCTTTCGAATCAATCGACTGTTGGGACTGTCTGCCGTTCCGCCGGCAACAGGCCGGAAATTTGAAATGCGGACGCTCTTGGCAGCAATCGATACTTCTAGTACCGGATTTAGGCCTAGGCTCAAGGCCGAGATTGTGCAAAAGGGTGGCTGGGTAACCGGCGAAATCTCTTGGTGGATTCCGGTTATTCGCCGGGCGAAGATCGATGGCTTTGATATCGATTCCATGGAGGGAATCGTCTCGTGGAAACGATACCTGCGGGTAAACGGGAGAATGCCAAAGGGTACCGAGAAGCTGTTGGCCCAGATCAGCAACATGGTTCTATTTGACTATGTAATCAACAACCCGGACAGGTGGTCTGGCGGAAATGCCCGGGTTAGCGATGACCGCAGTATTCTGTATTTTATGGACAACACAATGTCCTTTGGCAAGAGCCGATTGGGGCACCGAAAAGTCAGGATCTACTTGCAACGCAGCCAGGTTTTCTCCCGGCAGTTGGTGGAGAAATTGCGCAGTCTTGAGGAAGAACGTGTGCGAGAAGTTCTGGCTGTGGATGTCGAGCCTTTTCAGGATTTTCTTAGCGACGAAGAAATCACGGCACTCTTGGCCAGGCGGGATGCCGCTCTGGTCTATATCGACGGCCTAATTGCAAAGTATGGAGAAGAGAGAGTACTGGCCTTTCCCTAGCACTCCGGCTTCAAAACCTTATGTCACAAGTATGCCCCACATGTAATGCTGCACTTGATCCTGCCCATGCACCTATCGCTAGGGTGAGGGCCGCCAGGGTCGTCGCCTATTGCTCGGCCAAGTGTGCCAACGCTGCGGACACCAGTGCTGTGGGCGTCGCGATTGTAGCAAAGGATGCGGACAAGTCCGAACCGAAACCTCGACCAGGAAATGAGACGGTCGTCGAGAAAGAGACTTCAGAAGAAGCTACTAGGCAAGCTGTTTCGGCTCGGGAAAGCAATCCGCCTGTTTCGTCCGCTCTTGATACCAGTCCGGAGGCACAGCCGGGACACAAAAAAATGTCTGCGAGTCGGCGCAAACGGGTTCTCTGGGCGTCCGGTGTGCTTATGTTCGGCGGTGC
>JAESTW010000737.1 GCA_016763395.1 Kofleriaceae bacterium | reverse complement strand
CGTGGATGTCGACTTTGGTGTTGAAGTCGCTAACAAGTCCGAGAGATTCGGCGCGCGAGCGGATGTAAGTCATGGCCGCTTTGGCCGACTCTTGCATGGTTTCGCCGAGCTTTCCGGTGAGGGTCAGCTTGCCTTTACCGGGCACAACAGTGACTTCGGCGGGCAAGAGGTCGCCGCCGTGAGAAGTGACAGCGAGTCCGTTGGCGAGGCCGATTTCGTTTACGTCCTCTTTAATGGTTTTTCTGTACTTCTGGATTCCGAGGTATTTGTTTAAGTCGGCGACTTCTACGTTGTAGATCGTGTCGGACTCTTTGCCCGCGTCGAGCCAAGCCTTGGCGATTTTGCGGCAGACGGTTCCAATTTCTCGTTCGAGGTTTCGGACGCCAGCTTCACGAGTGTAGCTGTGAATGATGTCACTAATGCAATCATCGCTGAAGAGCACTTCAATTTCTTCCGGGTTGAGACCATTGAGTTGAAGCTGCTTGGGCACAAGGTACTGCTTGGCGATTGCGAGTTTTTCCCATTCGGTGTAACCGGGGATATGAATGATTTCCAAGCGATCTTGCAGTGGGATGGGAATCTGGTGCAAGGTGTTGGCAGTGGTGATGAAGAGAACATCACTTAGATCGTAATCCAGATCTAAATAGTGGTCGTTAAAGGTCTCGTTTTGCTCAGGATCCAAGACCTCCAAGAGCGCCGAGGCAGGGTCGCCGCGGAAGTCTTGGGACATCTTGTCAATTTCGTCGAGCAAGAAGACAGGGTTGTTGGTGCCGGCCTTCTTAAGAGATTGTAGTAGCTTCCCCGGAAGCGCCCCGATATAGGTGCGCCTGTGTCCACGGATTTCAGCTTCGTCTCGAACGCCGCCCAGGCTCTGTCGGACAAACTTCCGTCCGGTTGCCCGAGCAATGGAGCGCGCCAGTGAGGTTTTGCCAACCCCAGGAGGTCCCACAAGGCACAAAATAGGTCCGCGCAGCTTGTCGACAAGGGCTTGTACAGCCAAATACTCCAAAACCCGCTCTTTGGGCTTGTCTAGACCGTGATGGTCCTCGTCCAAGACCGTCTGCGCCTCCGACAGGTCCATTCGATCTTCACTCTTCTCCGACCATGGCAGCGCCAAAATCCAATCGATGTAGTTTCGGATAACCGTTGCCTCGGCCGACATCGGGCTCATCATTTTGAGCTTGCGGAATTCTTTGGACGCGCGATCTTTAGCCTCGTCACTCATTTCCTTGCTTTGGATGCGCTGCTCAAGCTCTGCGAGTTCATTCTTAAACTCATCGCGATCGCCCAGCTCCTTTTGGATCGCCTGCATCTGCTCGTTGAGGTAGTACTCTTTTTGAGACTTCTCCATTTGCTTTTTGACACGCGAACGGATCTTCTTCTCAACTTGAAGAATCTCGATTTCCGCCTGCATCAGTTCCAGCAACTTCGTGAGGCGGGCTTGTGGCGATTGCAGCTCTAAGATACTCTGCTTGTCCGCCAGCTTCAGCGAGAGGTGGGCAACAATGGTGTCGGCCAGTCGTCCGGGCACATCAATGGTTTGCACCGAGACCAGCATTTCTGGCGGGATGCGCTTGTTGAGCTTGACGTAGGTCTCAAAGACGTCCTGCACCGACTGCATCAGCGCCAGAGCCTCCTCTTCGTCGCCTTCGTCCTCAAGGTCTTCTAGCTCTTCGATCTCCGCAAGGAAGAAGGGCTCCTCTTGCTCAAAGCTGAGAATACGAGCTCGCGTTCGGCCTTCCACTAAGACTTTTACCGTACCGTCCGGTAGCCTGAGAAGCTGAATGATATGTCCGATCGTTCCGATCTCAAAGATATCGTCTTGGCCAGGAGAGTCGGTCTTGGCTTTGCGCTGTGCCGAGAGTAGAAGCTCTTTGTCCTGCTCCATGGCTTCTTCCAAAGCGGCAATGCTTTTCTCTCTTCCAACAAAGAGAGGAACCACCATGTGGGGGAAGACGATAATGTCGCGCAGCGGGAGTAGGGGCAGTTGTCGAGCCATTCTTATAACGATCCTTTAAGGGTTCACGGCCTGCAATCGACCGCGGAAGCCCCAATCTAGACCCTGAAGCAATCTGTGCAAGCCCCCAGGGTGCGAAGAATCCATTTTGAGACATTTATTCTGCTAGTTCCAGTTGTATAACTGCCTCACTAGTTTACGCGATTGCGTAATATCGAGGGGTTAGCGCATCGATAGTTATTGGGTGTGATCTTTCTCGTCTTGTGACTCACCCGGCACGCCGATACCATGCACAGGTCGCAACGAGGTTGTCGTAAATTATGAGCAAAACACAGTCATCCCTCCTCCCTTCTCTCCGCCAAATTCTCCTAACCAGTTGCGCAGTTGCACTGGTCTTGGGAGCGCAAGAGCAGGCCGCCGACGCGCAACCAGGCTTGACTCCGCCGGGCTCCGTTGCGCCACCCGCACCGGCTCCAGTTTACAGGCCCGGGCCTCCGCCAACAGCTCCGCCAGCTCCGTATCCAGCGCCCGCCACCGCTCGTCCGCCGGGGCCTCCACCAGGTCCACCGCCGGCGACCTATCCTCAAGGTGGATATCCAGGTCCGCAGCAATATGCGCAACCACCGTCCTACGGCTATCAGCCACCAATGCATGTTCCAGCGCCGCCACCCCGGCGACTGCGTACCGGGTTTAACTTCGGACTAAATCTCGGCTTGGGAGACATGAGTAGCAGTGATGGAGAACTTCTTTGCAACGGCTGTTCAGAGACACCAGTCACCGTTGCCTTTGGTTTTCACGTTGGCGTCATGCTTGCTCCAAACGTTTCGATGGTAGGTGAAATCTGGGGCCAAGCTCGTCCTCTCGACGAAAACAACGACCTTACTCTCGGGCAGACGCTTTACTTAGTAGGCCTGCAGTACTGGCTCTCGGACAGATTTTGGGTCAAAGGTGCTCTCGGCGCCTCTACCCTGTCCGTCACCGAATTTGGTGAGCGAACAGCTGTTGACGAAGGCAGCGCGGGTATGCTTGCCATTGGCTACGAACTTTCCCATAGCCCGACTTTTGCTTGGGACATTCAGATAAAGTCTGGTGCTGGATTCTATGAGAACGGCGAAGCTATCGAGAGCACGACGCTCACAACAGGCATCACCTGGTACTAGCGCTACTTAGCCAGTTTACGGAGTTACAATTCGTTACTGTAAATTTCTGAACTGGCGCAAACAGAAGCGTTTCCCTACTCATCCTCTTTCTCTAGTAGCCTGCGCTTCCGGTCTATTCCCCAGCGATAGCCGGACAGGCCGCCATCGGATCTCACAACTCGGTGACATGGAATTGCGACGGCGATTGTGTTGGCACCACAAGCTTGCGCGACTGCACGGTAGGAGCGTGGGGCGCCAATTTTAGCGGCAATCTCAGCATAACTCGCAGTGGAGCCTACGGGAATTTTACGCAACGCTTGCCAGACCCGTTCTTGAAATGATGTTCCTTGCAGGTCGAGTGGTAGATCCAGGCCGATTTTGGGAGCATCTACAAATGCAATCACTTGAGCAATAAGTACCTCATAGGCTAAATCCTTGCCGATGAGGTCAGCGCCGGAAAAGCGAGCTTGGAAGTCGAGAAGTACCCTTTCAGGAGTGTCAGCGAACAAAATCGCACAAATCCCTCGGTCACTGCGAGCGACTAGGATTGATCCCAACGAACATTCGCCGACTGCAAACATGATCTTGACACCGCTTCCACCCGCTTTGAATCGCGAGGGAGTCATACCGAGCGCACCAGTAGCCGATTCGTACAGTCGGCTACTGGAGCGGAAGCCCGCATCATACATAGCGGCTGTTACGGACAAATCCCCCAACCCGAGGTTCTCTCGAAATTTCTCCATACGATTGGCCTTGATAAATGCCTTGGGTGTTATCCCTAGAACAGACTTAAATATTCGATGAAAATGAAAAACACTCATGCCGCTTTGCTCTGCCAATTCTTTGAGCGAGGGTGCTACATCTGTCATCTGGAGCATGGTACAAGCGGCGTGGATTGTCGCAATGTGTTCTTGCCGAACGGACATTCCGCGAGGACGACAGCGCAGGCATGGGCGGTATCCCTGCGCTTCTGCCAATGGTGCCGAGTCGAAGAAGATGACATTCTTTGGCTTTGGTATTGGGGAGCAGCAATCCGAGCGATTGTAGACTCCAGTTGTTTTTACGGCGTAGACAAAAGAGCCGGACTGTTTTCGAGCCTGCATGGTGGCCCAGCGCGGGTCCTTCTCAATGGGTAGAATCACGAAAGTAGCACTATACTTTATTGATGGAGTTACCACCATCAACGAGCAACGCGGTGCCAGTGACAAAGCTCGACTGGTCTGATGCCAAGAACAGTGCTGCTTGCGCGATTTCTATTGGCTCCGCCATTCGTTTCAATGCGTGGATACTATTGTAGAACGCGAGCTGTTCGGGATTGTTCTCCAGGTCCCCCGCCATTGGTGTTTTGGTCCCGCCAGGCAGCAGAGCGTTGGCGCGAATTCCATCGGCACCGTGTTCGGTCGCGAGTACTTGGGTGAGTCCAACAAGCCCTGCTTTGCTCGCCGCATACGCTCCCATCCCCGGAAATGCGGCTGTATATCCGACAAAGCTCGATGTGAAGATAATCGATCCACCACCGCCGGACTTCATCGCTGGAATCTGGTGCTTGGCCGCATAAAATGCACTGGTTAGGTTTACATTTAAAGTTGTATGCCAATTCTCAGAGGACATCTCAGGAATGGGCCCAGTTTCTCCCATCGTTCCCGCATTGTTGAATGAGGCGTCTAGTCCGCCGTAGACATTGATCGCGTGTGCGACCAGTGCCTGTGCGTAATCCTCGTTTCCTACGTCTCCTGCTAGAAAAACTGCTTGCAGTCCTTGATCGCAAAGCTCACTCACCAATTGTTCAAGCTTGGAATGCCGACGTGCTCCCAGAACTACATTGGCTCCCTCAGCCGCGAACAGACGAGCTGCTGCCTCGCCGATTCCGCTACTAGCACCAGTGATGATGACCGTCTTCCCCTGCAATTGCTTTGTATCTAATTTCGTTTTGCTCATGCCCTCACATTGCGGGAGTGATTCACACGCTGCTATCCGTTTCTTGCGCTGAGCGGAAAATCAGTTTCTGAGTGAGCTTCTCATCGTTCACAAGTCCATAAAAAAGAACAAACTGTCGTACCTTCAGAGAATACCAGTGACTCAACTCCGGAAGCGTTTCTGGTGTTTCGGACTAGGATAGATGATACGCTAACAGAGAAGATCATGCCGACCTTAGAAACCTGCGTCTTTTGCCACCAAGATGTTCCCGAGTCATCCACCGAGATGACCGGACACGGGATTCGTTGCTTGCCCTGCTCGACCAAAGCGAGCCTTGCCGTCTTGGAAGGCAAGAGCCGGATGGGCGACCATCTCAACCCCACCGAACTCGACGCGGTTATTGTCCGGTGCAAACACGAGATGATGAGCGGAGTGGGTACCCTCATCTTAGCCGGTGCTGCCTTCGTCATAAGCTCCCTCCTCGGTTTTGCCATACTCGCGTCCGGCGCAGGGCTTATTGCACACGGGTATTCCACGAGACGGCAGGCCTTGGAGGCAAAGAAGTCCTTCCCCAGCGCTCAAGTCGTTAGCCGCTAAGCGCGCGGGTGTATACTGTGTAGGTGTCTACAGCGCTGACGATATCGGGCCAAGAACTCTCTTCAGACGAGGCCAGAGCGATGCTCGTTCTAGCCTTGGAAGGGGGCCATGCCAGCCTGGCGCACCTTCAGCAACTGGACCGATTGGTATCGGAGACGCTAAACAGCAAACCGGCAAGATTCCAGGACTGGGAGCGGTGGCTAGAGGGCTGGGAGGCGGAGGGTTGGGCTACCAAGCTCGTCCATTTCTATCACAATGAATTGGTGTATTTCCTCGCCCCTGAGTTGCGCCATCGATTGTTGTCCGAAGTCAGTCGAACGACAATGGTGCTACTCTTGGGCACGCTGGAAGGCTACCGCCGGGGAGAGAGAACGCTCCGTAAAGCACGGCTGGCTCTTTACGCGGGCATGCACGAACTATTCTCTGAACTCACCTCGCAGGATTATGACAAGCCGAAGCTGGTGGAACTCTTCGGCCCTTCGCCTGCCATTGAGGCTTGTGCGTTATTGCCGCCGCGTGACCACGAACTCCTCTTAGAAGAGTTAGGACGTCGCGCGATGTGCTTGGACGAGGTGCCGGCTGAGGCGCTATTGCAGTCGCCAGTGCCAGCGGTAGCTCACTATCGAATAGCGCTGCATGCTCTGAGTGGCAATATAGAGAGTGCGAAAACAGAGATAGAGAAAGCCGATTTCGCGGCGGACAAGTCGGGCAAATTACTCGCAGCTCGCGTGATTTACGAGCTGGCAATCAACGATTTGCAAAGCGCCCGGGCAACAGCATGGACTGCAGTCAAACGCTCACAAGGCAAGAAGAAGTACCCAAGCCTATTGGGGCCCTTGGAGGCTTGGTCCGCCCTCTGCCTTGCGGCCGCCGATGGAGAAGGGCGCGCGCCCGTCAAGCTATTGCTATTCAATCCCAAGGGCTCGGATGAGCATTGTTATGGTGTGTTGGCGGCTTTTGTTGATTGGTTTGACGAGGGGGCAGATGAGCCTTTACAGCCAAGGCATTGGTTTGACCCGACAATCGCACGGAATGTATTGGCCAATGTGTTTCACTCTATCCTGGCGTCCTGGAAGGCGGAAACAGAAGTCGAGGGTGTGCGAGAAAGGGTGTGCAGGCAGCTCGCTTCATCCGGACATACCTGGCTGCAAGGAGAATTGACGAGCAATGATGATTCCCCGCCGGACACAGGAGTCTTGGCAACCATGTTTGTTCCCACACCTCAGTGGGATCGAAAATTGGATTTACTCGCCGGATTTGCCTCCTCGGCGAAGAAGAAAAAGCCCCAGGGCGCACAGGCGGAGTACCGTCTCTCGTGGATTGTTCGCGGCAGCTCCTCTAGCCTAGAGCTGGCTGTGCTTCTGCAAAAACGTGGCAAACGTGCTTTTAGCAAAGGCAAGAATATGTCTCCACGTAAACTCTTCGAGTTGCGCGAAGAGCCTTGGATGAAGGAACATGACCGTAAAGTAATTAGCGCGATTGCCATTGAGCCCGGCTACCGTGGTCGCGGCGTTGACTACCGTTTTTCCGGCGAGTGCTTCGCCGAACTCGCCGGACACCCTCGAGTCTATTCTGGTGAAGATGAGGAGCCTCTCGAAATTGTTGTCCGAGAACCAACGCTACGGGTTGTTCGCAAGGGTGGCAATATCGAAATTTGCGCTATCCCGTGGAGGGCAGAAGGAACGAACGTCGAACGAGAGGGACATTTGGTCATCGTGCATCGTGTAGACAAGCAGCACGAAGAGCTTTGTCAGGCCTTAGGGACCGAAACAGTGATATTGCCCGCAGAAGCGGCTCAACGACTATCCTCGATTCTGGGCACATTGTCCAGTAGCCTCACCTTGCACACGGACATCGCGCCCAAGGGAGGAAATATAGAAAAGGTCCAGCCCGACTGCCATATCGCACTTAAACTTCGTCGGAGTTCGGATGTGTTGCGGGTATCGTACTTTGTTTATCCTCTGGGCGAGTCCGGGCCCGCGCGCAAACCTGGAAAGGGAAACGAGCTGCTAGTTGCCGACATTGCCGGGGTATCCACCCAGACCGAGCGAATATTGGCAGAAGAGAGCACTCAAGAACGCGCACTCTTTGCCGCTTGTCCGAGCCTTGCCAAGGCCGAGAAGCAGAAAGAGAGCCTACTGCTTCGCGGCTTGTCCGACACCCTGACCTTCTTGAATGAGCTACACAAAATGGGCGATTCCGTCAGCGCTGTATGGATGGAAGGCGAGCCCTTGCGGGTAGATTTGTCGGCGGACGTCGACTCGCTACGCTTGCGCTTTGAGGACACAAAACGCTGGCTCTCGGCGGACATCTCGGTTGAGATCTCCGAGGGAGTGCAATTGCGAGCCCACGAACTTGTACAAAAACTAGTCCCTGGAGCGCCTGGTTTTGTTCAGTTAGAGGACAACCAGTTCGTTGCGCTAAGTGACGAACTAAGAAGAAAAATTGAGTCTTTGGCGAGTCTCGGACAGCTTGACAAAAAACGCCTATCCATCGGACCAGCCAATGCCTATGCGCTCAGCGCCTGGTTGGGAGATTTGAGCAGCAAGGCGACAACCAAGGGAGCAACGTTGGCGGGAAAACGCTTGGCTAAGGTCAGAGAGTCATCTGCCCTAATCGCGCCAATTCCAGACAGCTTTCGTGCTGAACTGCGCTCTTATCAACTCGAAGCCTTTCACTGGATGTCTAGGCTAGCGCACTGGGGCGGAGGTGCGCTTCTCTGTGACGATATGGGCTTGGGCAAGACGGTACAAATGCTTGCCATCTTCGATCAGCGGCGCACATTGGGACCGGCCTTAGTCGTGGCTCCAGTGTCGGTAGGACCGCACTGGTCCAATCTAATGAGGCAATTTGCGCCGATGTTAAAACCTAGGACATTGACCAATAAAGATCGGGCGCATTCAGTGTCCGAGCTATCCGAGGGGGATGTGCTAATCGTAAGTTACGGACTACTGCACAGCGAGTGCGACCTGCTTAGCTCGCGCAGCTTTTCGACAATAGTGCTCGACGAAGCACAAGCCATCAAAAATCCTCGTTCACAGCGAGCTCGGGCTGCCTTCAAACTACAAGGGGACTTTCGTGTTGTAACTACAGGGACACCTGTGGAAAACCACCTGGGCGAGCTGTGGAGTATCATGAACTTCGCCAATCCTGGGCTTCTTGGTAGCTCGAAGCACTTTTCCGATGTTTTTGGCAAGCCAATTCAGAAGCATGGCGACAAAAAGGCTGGTGAGATGTTGCGAGCCACAATCAATCCCTTCTTCTTGCGCCGGACAAAGGACCAAGTACTTACCGAATTGCCACCCAAGACGGAGATCACACTAGAAATCGAGCCTGGCCCCAAAGAAGCGGAATTCTACGCTTCGATTCGAGACGCAATGCTCGCGGAGGTCAAGGCCGGGCTAGATCGTCCGGCTGCAAAACGCCTGCAAATTCTAGGGGCTCTAATGAAGTTACGCCGCATTGCATGCCATCCAAGTTTGGGTGACGCTGGAGTCGGCGTTGGCAGTGCCAAGCAAGAGCGCTTCTTGGAGCTGGTTGATGAACTCAAGGCTGCCGGACACCGAATCTTGGTATTCAGCCAATTTGTAGGACACCTCGCGATTGCCAGAACCAACCTTGACGCTCGGAAGATCTCCTATCAGTATTTGGACGGGAGTACTTCCAAGGCAAAACGAAAAAAGGCAGTAGAGGCATTCCAGGCAGGAGAGGGCGACCTATTTCTCATCAGCCTAAAAGCGGGCGGCGTCGGACTGCACTTGACAGGAGCGGACTACGTAATCCATCTCGATCCATGGTGGAACCCGGCAGTCGAAAACCAAGCTAGCGATCGCGCGCACCGAATCGGACAAACACGTCCGGTCACAGTCTATCGCCTTATTACAAAAGGAACCGTCGAGGAAACCGTGCTCGCCCTTCACGCCCGGAAACGGCAGCTCGCGGAGGATTTGGTCGCCGGTAGTGAAAACGCCGGCAGTCTGGGAGTTGACGAACTCTTGGGCCTTTTAGAGGCGTCCGGCGCGTAGATTTTGGCGTCTAGCGCGCTACGCCGACTTGGCTTCTTTTTCGTAGCTAATCATCGGCGCGCCGTGCTTCTCGATCACATCTTCGTTGATGATAACTTCGCTAATCGTAGGCTGTCCGGGCGTCTCGTACATGATGTCGAGCAGAGCAGATTCCAAGATGGCGCGCAGTCCACGAGCACCGGCTTTTTGGGCTTGCGCCAGCTCTGCTACTTTAAGCATAGCGCCTTTGGTGAACTTGAGCTTGATGCCGTCCATTTCGAAAAGCTTCTGATATTGCTTGATAAGCGCGTTCTTGGGCTTGGTGAGAATATCGACTAGCGCCTTGTTATCGAGTTCGTGCAGTGGCGCGATAACCGGCAGGCGTCCGACAAATTCTGGAATCATGCCGAACTTCAGCAAATCTTCAGGTTGAACTGCTTGCATGAGCTCCCATGGGCTCACTTCTTTTTTGGCTTCTCGCATTGCTGCACCAAAGCCAATGATGCGCTCTCCGATTCGGTTTTCGATGACCTCTTCAAGCCCGGTAAATGCACCGCCACAGATGAATAGAATATTGGTGGTATCGACCTGCAAAAACTCTTGTTGCGGATGCTTGCGACCACCTTTGGGCGGAACAGAGGCTATCGTGCCTTCGATGATTTTTAGCAGGGCTTGCTGAACGCCCTCGCCGGACACATCTCGAGTAATCGATGGGTTGTCGCTCTTGCGCGCGATTTTGTCGATTTCGTCAATGTAGACGATACCGCGCTGTGCACGCTCAATGTCGTGATCGGCACTTTGTAGGAGCGAGACGATGATGTTCTCAACGTCTTCTCCAACATAGCCGGCCTCAGTTAAATTCGTAGCGTCTGCAATGGCAAAGGGAACGTTCAGAATCCGAGCTAGGCTTTGAGCCAGCAGCGTTTTGCCAGAACCGGTTGGACCGAGGAGCAGGATGTTCGACTTCTGCAACTCGACTTCATCCTCATCGTCCGAGTCATCATCCGCATCTTTCATCGCCTCAATGCGCTTGTAGTGATTGTGAACGGCAACCGCTAGAATCTTTTTGGCGCGCTCTTGTCCGATAACGTGCTCGTCAAGAACCTCCTTGATCTGCGCAGGCTTGGGAATCGTATCAGTAGAAAAGGTTTGATCTTCCTTCTCAATTTCTTCCGCAATAATATCGTTGCACAGCCCAATGCACTCATCACAGATGTACACAGTTGGCCCTGCGATGAGCTTCTTCACTTCTTTTTGTGATTTCCCACAAAAGGAGCAAGTCAAGTTGGCGTTATTGGAGGTATCTTCTGTGGGTTCGGACAATGCAGAGGCTCGCTGGTAGTGCAGTTAACGTAGAGGGTTAGTTGTTTTGGGGTGGAGTCCTGAATGGACAAGACAAGTTTCGGATCAAAGTTCCCATTACCCAAATCAGTTCTGGAGTATTCGCCGAATGCCGAGCGTCACTTCTGCATAAAGACCCGAAATTTCTAAATACTTTCGGATCCCAGTGCTCAAAATAAAACTAGGCTTTGTTTTTACTCTTGTCTTTATCTTTGTCTCTGCCTTTTTTGTGGCTGATCTCTTCGTCGATGATGCCGTAGGTACACGCTTCTTCTGGACTCATGAAGTAATCGCGCTCGGTGTCATTCTCAATGCGCTCCATTGTCTGACCAGTCTGCTCAGACCAAATTTGGTTGAGTGAGTCGCGAGTTCGGAGAATCTCTTTGGCGTGGATTTCAATATCCGTTGCCTGACCTTGATACCCGCCAAGTGGCTGGTGAATCATGATGCGAGAGTGGGGCAGGGCATAGCGCTTGCCTTTGGCACCAGCTCCCAAGAGGAAGGCGCCCATAGACGCTGCTTGGCCCATACAGATGGTTGAGACATCGCAGCGCACGTGCATCATGGTGTCGTAGATCGCCATTCCTGCAGTGACGTGGCCACCGGGAGAGTTGACGTAAACCATGATGTCTTTCTCTGGTTCTTCCGACTCGAGAAAGAGCATCTGCGCGATAATCGTATTTGCTACGTCGTCGTTAATGGCAGAACCGAGAAAGATGATTCGGTCTTTGAGAAGACGAGAGAAGATATCCCACCCGCGCTCACCCCGGTGAGTTTGCTCAATTACGGTTGGAATCAGAACGTTGGACGTTGGCGTCGGAAAGGGTCGTTGCATACATCTTCAATGTAAACCCGACCTAGCGCTGGCGCAATCCATCGCCAGCAAAAGGTTCCTACGATTTAATCTTCTGAGCCAGAATCTTCTGAATCAGCGGACTTATCTGCTTCGGGCTCAGGCTCTTTTTCTGTAACGGTGGCGTTTTCTATGAGTAGAGCCACTGCTTTGTCTTGCTTGAGCTGAAATACGATGTTTTCAAGGCGTCCGTCGCGACTCATCTCAGCCTTGAGACGACCTACAGTCTTGCCGCTTCGAGCTGCCAAGTCGGTGACTCGCATGTCGACTTCTTCGTCGGCAACTTCGATTTTCTCGTTCTCTGCAAGTGCGTCGAGAAGAAGCTGGCCTCGCACTTCGTCTTCAGCTCCGTCGCTCAGGTGCTTGCGAGTGTCTGGATCGAGTGGTGGCGCTTCTTGTCCGGGCTGCATTCCCATCATTTGCTGCAGTCGCTGAAAGCGGTTTTGAATGATGCGCTCAACGAGTGAGGAAGCAACGGGAATTTGGTTGCGCTTGATAAGCTCAGAGACTGCTGCCTGGTTGAGCTCAACTTGAATTTGCTCTTCTTGGCGCTCTTCGGCTTCTTTGCGAATACCTGCGCGAAGCTCGTCAATGGTCTCAGCCTTGCCAGTGTCTTTGGCAAAGTCATCGGTAAGCTCAGGCAGATCCTTCTTCTGTGCTTCGATGACAGAGATGGTAAGCGTCGCTGTTTGCCCGGCGATTTGCGCTTCTTTGTGGTCTTCTGGAATCTCGAGAACCATCTCGTGATCTTGTGTGTCGATTGCCAAACCAACCATTGCGGCATGCATGCCGGGAAGTGGCTCGTGATGGTCGTCGCCCAGGTCCAAGGACATCGAAGGTCGTTCGACTTCGTTGTCACCAATGGTGCCCTTAAGAGAAATTGTTACCATGTCATCAGTCGAAAGCTCGGTTCGATCTTCGATGGGAAGCAGGTCCATGTGCTCTTTTTGCAGGTGCATAAGAGTATGGGCCAAGTCTTCTTCGTCGATCTTGAGTGGACGCTTGGTGAGCTCCATGCCTTTGAAGTCTTTTACTTCAAACACAGCTTTGACTTCTACAATCGTTTCGAATGCGAGAGGCTGGCCTTTGGTGATCTCGATTTTCATCTCGACTCGAGGCTCTGCAACTGCTTCGAGCTTGTGCTCTTCGATTGCATTCATGAAGGATTCCCGGACAAAGTCGCCGGCCACTTCTGCGTGCACTCGCTCGGAGAACATCTTCTCCAAAACGCTGCACGGTACTTTGCCTTTTCGGAAACCTTTGAGGCTAACCTGCTTGGCTAAATTTCGGTAAGAGCTGCCGAGTTTGCCGCTCACGGTGGCCCAAGGGACCTCGACGATGAGCTTTTTTTCGACAGGAGAGACTTCTTCTATTTGAACTTGCATGGCTATTCCTTGCGCTGGGCGCAGTTATCGCTTGGTACCACAAGGATCTGGCTAGGATCCATCGCCAAAGTTGCAACTCGGGTCCTAGCAGCCCCTAAGAAGCCACTACTTCTCATGGGTAACTAGAAGTCTGGTGTAGAACACCAGAAGTGAGCGGCACTGCCGCGTAAAGTAAACGCTTGCGTAGCGAGCATTAGAGAGGTCTGGGTGTTGAACCCGTTTAACACCAGCCTCCTAGAAGACGAGAACGTAGGTTGGCTCGCCGTTGCGATCTTCACCGGGAGCGACCAGATCTAGGCCAAAGGATGCCAACTTATCCATCAGCGCAGCCATCCACAGCATGGGCTCGTCGATTTGTAAGAGCGCGCCGATTTCGCTGGCACTGAGATTGGGCCGTTCTCCCAAGGCATCCAAGAACGCGCGTTCTGCTGGCTCTAAATTGAAGCCCATGGGCATCGTTTTGTTGGCCACTACGGCGTAGCTTTGTTTGTTTGCCTGCGCCGAAGAAAATCCGTGTTGCGTCTTGGACGCTTTTCGTCTGCGAGCACGGATCGGCGTTGACTCTTCCGCCATAGCAGGTTCTTGCGGCGCGGGAGCCAGTATCGGAGCTGGTTCTCGGATAGCGTCTGGCTCGGTAGTATCTTGCCCTGTAGCGTCTTGCTCAGCCGATTGCAAAGTAACCACTGGCTGCGGAGTCAGGATCGGCGAGGTCGGCGCTGGAGACACGCGGGCGCCAGAGCCAGCTGCAGTGGTCATGGGCGCACCGCTGTACATCATGGTCTTGGCCATCTTTCGATTCGCAGGCGTTGTACCTTGCTCCAGTGCAGGGCGATCGTAGTTGTGTCCCCAAGCGGGTGGAGTCTTGCGCAAGTCTGGTTTGGCAGCCGGGCGCACCGCTTTGGCTTCTACCGGTTCATAATAGTTCTCAGGGCGCCGTATGCTATTCTGCGAGTTGTTCGGAACCCAGTGTCCGGTGGGTTCATCTTCGTATTGTGGGCCCTCATCGGCCAAACGCGGGGGATTGCCTTTGCTTCCGGCTAGCAACTTAGCAGCCAGCTCCAGCGCTTCTCGCAACTCTTGTGCACGTCCGTCCACCGGTGGATCGACATGAATACCCCACTCGCCATGCGGATCTGTACCCGCGGGGCCTATCGAGAGTTGGGAACCGTGCAAGTTTATGGTCGGACGAGTCTGGTCGTGGCAGGAGGCAAACGCCCGCATCAGCACACGCTGTTCCGCCCATTGCCGAGCGACCACCATGATTGCCCTCTGCCGAAGAGGTGGTGACACAGGACTGCGAAGCCACTCATCTACGATCCGAATTCTAGCCACGGCGAAATGGTACTATAGACTACAGTGGGATAGCCAAACGATCCGAGCTGCGATACGCGAGCATGGTATCGTCGGCGCATGGTACGCACGCACGGAAGCGGGGATTTCAAACGCAGCGATCTCGCTCATTGTGGCGAGTCGGTCATTTTCGAAGCCGGTGCTCTTGTCTTTCATCCCGAAACCATTGAGATCGGCGATGAGGTCTATGTAGGTCATTACGCGATCTTAAAAGGGTATTACAAAAACAAAATGCGCATCGGTGCTGGCAGCTGGATTGGGCAAGCGGCCTTTCTGCACTCGGCTGGCGGGCTGATTATTGGCAAGCGTGTTGGAATTGG
>JAESTW010000736.1 GCA_016763395.1 Kofleriaceae bacterium | reverse complement strand
TGTTCTTGGCCATGTACTGGCGAAGTTTGTGCGGGTTCAGTCCTTCTGGGTTGGCAATATAGCCGCCGTGATCACCAACGCCGACAAGAACCGCGCCGCGCTTGGTCAGCAAATCTGCGACATGAGAGCCGACATCACCGAATCCTTGTACAGTGAATGTACAACCATCGAGGCTGAACTCATTGTCCTTGGCCCACTCTTCAATGCAGAAAATCGCGCCCAAACCGGTAGCTTCGCTTCGACCGTGGGAGCCGCCGGATGAGATTGTTTTGCCAGTGACGACTCGTCGTACAGCATTCTTGTCGTTGTAACCAGCGACGTTCATGTACGTGTCCATCATCCAAACCATGGTTTGTCCGTTGGTGCCGACGTCCGGTGCTGGGATGTCCCACTCGGGGCCGATGTTGTTGCCCAGTGCGTGAGTAAAACGCCGAGTCAAGCGCTGAAGCTCTCCGTCGGACAACTTACGTGGATCTACTTTGACGCCACCTTTGCCGCCGCCGTAAGGGATATCATGCAACGCGCTCTTGTAGGTCATCCATGCGGCCAAGGCTTTCATCTCATCGAGATTGGCCTCGTGGTGGTAACGCATGCCACCTTTGAATGGTCCGAGAAGGTTGTTGTGTTGCACACGATACCCTTTGAACATCCGCCACTCTCCGCTATCCATGAGGACTGGGAAGTTGATGATGAGCTCGTTTTTGGGTTGGGCTAAAATACTTCGCACGGCCGGATCGAGATTGCAGACATCTGCTGCCTTATCGACCTGCTGCATTGCGATTTCAAATAGATTTCCCCGCTCTTTGAGGGTGCTTTTCTTGGCCTTTGTGGTGGCCTTGCTGTTAGACGACATAATGATTCTTCCTCTCCAAAATGAAGATGGACAAATTCAATGACGAATTCAGATAAATCGCAAGAGCAAGAGCTACTTCTTCGCTCAGCATTAACAGGCGAGTTGCGATCGCTGACACTAAAACTTTGGCAACAAACTCGCATGGACTGGGGCTTTGTCACAGACCGGCTGTCCAAAGCCTTCCGGAAAGAACGTAGCCTGGGCAGTTCCGAGCGTCGCTTTGTCGCCGAACTTATATACAGCATGGTTCGCAACGCGCGTCGAATCGACTTGGCACTAGAGCTCGGCGGGCTTCAAGCCGTCGGAAAAGCGCCGGACAGCAAACGGCTTCTGGCATGCCTAGTGCTCGAATACGGCCTTTCTACCGCAGACGCGTCTGCCAGAGACCCAGAGCTTAACTGGGCCAAAGTCGCTGCAGTCGACGAGACGATCGCAAAGATTCGAAATCCAACAGAGCGTATTGCGGCGCGTCATTCGCTTCCTGATTTCTTGGCAGAAGTCTTTGTTGCGGACATGGGAATTGAAGAAGCGGAAAATTTGGCGGCGGCTCTGAACCAGCGAGCACCGATGAGTGTGCGGGCCAATACGCTCATTAATTCTCGAGATGAATTGGCAGAGAGCCTTCGCCTAGAAGGAATCGAGACAACCCCAGGGGAATTGGGCGCGCAAACATTGCGAGTTGATACTCGGACGAATCTTTTTGGCTTGCAGGCGTTCCAGGCTGGCGGCTTTGAAGCGCAAGATGAGGGCTCGCAACTGATTGCCGAGCTCGTCGCGCCTCCTCCGAAAGGCGTAATTATCGATTATTGTGCTGGAGCTGGCGGCAAGAGCCTGGCACTGGCTGCAATGCTGGACAGCAAGGGCAGAATCCTTGCCAGCGATGTCGACAAGCGCAAGCTCACCGAACTGCGGCGCCGAGCCAAGCGGGCCAAGGCAGGCAACATTCAAGCTGTACAATTACAGCCAGAGTCCGGCGCTGCACTGCCGAAGCCTTTCGAGAAGATGATAGGCAAAGCCAGCCGTGTGCTGGTCGATGCTCCGTGTACCGGCATTGGAGCCTTGCGGCGCAACCCCGAGGCCAAATGGCGTCTCACGCCTTCAGACCTCGAGCGACTGCCCAAAATCCAGTTGGAAATTGCCCAGCGAGCCATGGAACTCGTGGCTCCCGGTGGCCGATTGATTTACGCAACCTGCACCCTTCTCAAGAAAGAGAACGAAGATGTAGTGGCAGCACTGATGGCGGGCCGGGACGATCTCGAAATTCTTAGCCCTCGGGAAGTGTGGGGCGCCGAGCGAGGAGATTCGCTAGTTGACGAGAGTCGGCAATTTATGAAGACCCGGCCACATGTTCACAATACGGATGGCTTTTTTGCTGCTGTGATTCGTCGCAAAGCGTAAGCGCGTAGTGCAATACTCCAGACCAACATGAGCGTAGGTCTGGAAGTAATTGAAGATGTAGAAGCCCTGCACGCACTGAGTGATGCGTGGCAGGCCCTGGCTAGCGAAGCAAATTCTTCGCCATTGTTTCGAGGACCGCGCTGGCTCTTGGCTTGGTGGCGCGCATACCAGCGACAACTCGACGCCGAGCTGTATACCTTGGCGGTGTTCGACGAGAAGAAACTTGTCGGGCTAGCACCTTTGTATCGGCGGCAAGCGACCGGATCTACGAAGCGAAAACTTCTGGAGATCCGCTTGATGGGAGATGCGGGGCCCAGGCCTCCTGTGCTCGGACTCTTGGCATTGCCTGGGTACGAAGAGAGTGTGGGAAACGCCTTTGGCAACCACTTGGCCGAATGCTCGGACGACTGGGACTTGCTCGATTTGCAACCCCTCGAAGACCCCTCCAAGGTCCGAGCGTTTATGGTCAATCGACTGAGTTCTAAAGGCCGGTCAATGGATTCAAGTCCAGCAGGTGGAGTTCACAGGATTGAACTGAGCGCGAGCGGCGTCGAAGCGGACCACCGAGAAGAAGACGCACGAGCATCCGCCTATGTCCGAGATCCAGACCAATTGCGGAAAGGGCTTGCAACGTTGCGTCGGCTCTCGCGATTGGAATGGGCAAACCGAGATGAGGCGAGTCCATTTAGTGATCGGCAGGCGACTCACCTTATGGAGGACATTGCTCTGCCTTTGGGCAAAGAGGACAAGGCGCGTTTTGCTAGGCTCAACGACCAGGATGGCGAGGCGATTGCTGCTGCGTTGATATTAGATGAAGGGGATCGCTCGGTGGTTTTGGCACTGGCTTTCGATCCGGAATTCGCTGATGCTCCTTCTCGATTACTCGCAGCGGAGGCACATGCGGCGCTAGCGCGGGGGCAGGTATCACTTGATATGTGTCCGAGTGATGGCGAGTATGAATTGCCGAAACTGCCCTGTACCCAAAAACACTCCGTGCAATTGTGTGTGTACGGGACCTCGTCGTCGGCCTCTCTGGCCAGAACTTACGGGAAGCTCCGGCGAAAGGTCAATGCCGCCAAAGATGCTCCTGGAGCTGCTGCGGCAGGAGCTCGGGCTGCTTGGTCGCGAATTCGAACTGCAGCGGCCAGCGTTGCTGGAGTTGAGCGCTTGCACCTATATCGCGGCGAATTGTGGTCACGCGGATTGCCGAGGCCTCCAGGTCTTCACCTTGAGATGTTTTCTGAAGATGACTTCAATGCCCTGGATTCCTCCGCCAGAGAGCAGCTTCTCGATGGGCTGGAGCTGTCGCCTGACTGGATCGCGGAAACCTGGGAGCGTGGTGACATTGCGGTGTTGGCCATGCTCAACGATAGGCCATCGGGAATAGTCTGGTGCGCTTGCAAAGACGTACATGTTCCAGAACTAGGCAGCTCGATAGACCTGGGCCCTGGCG
>JAESTW010000735.1 GCA_016763395.1 Kofleriaceae bacterium | reverse complement strand
TGTCGCTTGCCCGCGTTGCGTGGACCCTTCGATAAGACTTTGAAACGCTCATGAAGTCGTGATCGCAGCTGTGCTGGGCTCAGTATCGACATCCGGGTGGCGGCCAACTCGAGTGCGAGCGGAATACAGTCTAGCGCACGAACGATGGCCAGAAGATCGGGCTGCTCCTCGTCCGTTGGTACGTAATCAGAACGCACCGTTCGAACACGGTCTAGGAAGAGATCGATTGCATGGTCGTCACGCAGTGGGAGAAGCTCGTAGGCGGTCTCCCCGGACACTCGCAGCAGTTCACGGGAAGTCACCAAAAAGTGACCTTGTGCCGCGGTCTCCAGCCAACGGACCAAAATTACGGCTGCTGAGCTGACTACATGTTCAAAGTTGTCGAACACAAAGAGTGCGGGCCCCCGTGCATCAAGCGCGTGACCTAGCTGCCCGACGTTGAGGTCGGTCGTTGCTCCGTGGGCAGAAAGCCCGAGGACGCGGGCAACGACGTTACTCACATCATCAGCACTGGCCGCATCTGTTAGGTCAAAGAAATAGGTCTGCGCGTCTGTTCGTTTGGCCCTGATATGGGCGTAGTGTCGCGCCAGTCTTGATTTTCCAGTCCCAGGCGGGCCCACGATTGTGACCAGGCGATCCAGACGCTCGTAGCATTGTGCGAGTGCAATCAGATCCTCTTCCCGTCCAACGTACCGGTTTGGTTCTAGTGAGATGGACATGTGGGATAGGTCATGGCGCGGTTCTTTCGTGTACGCTATCTGAGTATAAGACTGTTTTGCGATCCCAAGGAGAAACGATGTGGCGAATAGGGTTGTTTGGCGTAGCGATGGCCGCTGCGATCGCATGCGGTGACAGTACCGGCTCGTCTCCTCAGGCGATTGAGGGAGGCGGAGTCACGGGCGGTGTTATCGAGAGCGTGGTTTACGTGCATGTCCTTGATGAGGCCACCGGCCAACCAATTTCAGGCGCCAGGGTGAATCTAGGTGGGCTCGATGAGCGAACCGACAGCGAAGGCTTGGCAATGGTCTCGGCTGACTCTGAGGGTGGCCAATCGCTAACCGTTGCGATCGCGGGCTATACGACCACCACTTGGTTTGGAGTTCTCGGGGCGAACGTTACGATTCCGATGCGATTACTCACTGAGCCCACGCTAAAAATCAGCGGCAGTATCGCGGGCTGGGCAGAGCTTCCGGATCCAATCGCAGGTCATTACCTGATCGCCGAGGTTGAGTACACCCGGCGAAGTACGATGCAAGATTGGACCAATAAGATTGACCAAGAGGGAAGCGGGCAGTTCGCAAACGACACTTGTTTTGATCTGAGTACACCCACCGAATGCAGCTTTTCAGTAACGACTCGAACGGGGCCACAGGCTCTTCATGCACTTATCTTTGATGGTGATGACATGGGGACTCCGGACGATTTTTCAGATGACATCCGAGAGGTAATCGGCTTGGCTTTCCTGCCCGGACTGAATGGAGTGGGCGGGGTTGACCAAACTGGAATTGAGTTGCAGATCATTCCAGGTAGAGACCTCTTTCCTTTTCAGATAAAGCTCCCGGACATCGCAACGCAGGTGATCGGTGTGGCCGGAATTGAGGTGGCTGACGGGGTTCTCGTTTTCAATCAAAAGGCAACCAAAGAGTCGCCAAGCGTAGTGTTGCCCAAACTGG
Organism: Kofleriaceae bacterium; assembly: GCA_016763395.1. Lineage (GTDB taxonomy): Bacteria > Myxococcota_A > Polyangia > Haliangiales > Haliangiaceae > NORP324. The sequence goes on along the minus strand of JAESTW010000735.1, from coordinate 3,924 downwards.
CCGGTGCCTTTGCAAATGGGAACTACTGGGTTATCGCAATGGAGTCCGGCACGGCAGGGAGTAGCCAACCCCGGACAAATTTTGAACGCGACCTCGTTGACACAGAGACAGCATCGATTGGTGAGTTTCTGTCCGAGCAATCATCGCTGGTGCGAGAGAGCGGTAGTGTTTTCCGCTTGGGAACGGCTCCAGGGGCAAGTCTGCGTCGGATCCAGTTTTGGCAGGACCAGTCGTTGGTGTGGGAAGGGCTTGTGCTCGATGATCGCATGCTTGTGGAGGTTCCCTCCCTCCCAGCGGGTGACTATGAGGCACACGCGACGGCATTTGAAGTGGAGTTCTCGCCCATGCAATTCGAGTTGACCACTGTACTGGAATCGATAGAGCGTCTTTCCAGCGGTGAGTCTTCGATTTCCCTGTAGCGCAAACGACCGACGGGCACTCGATTGTAAGCGAACGTAACAGGCACAGACATTGAACGCTGACTCCTCCATTGTATTGGAGTCATGAAAGAAAACGAAGCAGGTTTAGTCCCTACGCTCATGGAGTTGCCGATCTTTGAGGCCGAGTGGGTGCTTTGGGTTCTCATCGGTCTCTCCATCGCATCGGTAGCGGTGATGGTCGAGCGTTACCTCTTCTTCCGGAAGCATGCCGTCGATGTTGAGGCCGTCCGCAAGAAGCTCTCGACGTTTTTGGGAAAAGGAGATTTACAAGGGGCAGCAAAGTTCTTAGAGAAGTTTGATAGCCTTGAAACCAATACCGTACTCTTTGGCTTGCGCGAGTACGCAAGGGGGCCTGAGGCCGTTGAGGATTTACTTGGTGCAGCGGCTCGCAAGGAAAAAGCGCGATACGAAAAACGACTTAGCTTCTTGGCAACCGTTGCGAGTAACGCACCTTTCATTGGTCTCTTTGGAACCGTGTTGGGCATCATCCGCGCTTTTAAGGACTTGAGCGCAAACATGTCCGAAGCCAGTGGCGCGGTGATGGGCGGGATTGCAGAGTCCTTGATCGCAACGGCGGTCGGACTGCTCGTCGCCATTCCCGCTGTTGTCGCCTACAACATGCTCAAGGGCAAAGTGAAACACATCACCGACGACGGAAACTTGATGACGGCAACGCTTCTAGCCTCGCTCAAGTCGGTAAGAGTTCCGGAAGAGAAGGCAGCGTAACCATGGCTTCGAACGTATTCGAAGAGGACGAAGAAGTCATCGCATCGATTAACATTGTTCCATTTGTGGACATTGTCTTGGTGCTGCTCATCATCTTTATGATTACCTCTTCCGCCATTTCCAGAGCGAGCATTCGTGTCGATTTGCCAACGGCTGCGAGTGCGGGCAGTGCTGTCGCAAGTACGCTCAATATTGTTCTCACCGCGGAAGGAGACATCTTCTTAAACGGTAAACCTACGACTCACCAAGCCTTAGGTACCTATGTCGCGCGTGCGTCGTGGAAGGACAAGGACCTGCAGGCAGTGATTTCCGCCGACACAAGCATCAACTACGGCCGAGTAATCAAGATCATCGATGTCGTAAAGAGCAACGGCGTGAAGAGCTTCGCGTTAAACATAGAACGCGAGATTTAGAGTGGGTGGCAGTACTGCACCAAAGGACAAGTTTCCTAGGCTCGTCGACTTCGCAGAGGCCAGGCACCAGGAGCGTGAGGCGGCGCGTAAACGTATCCACGAACATGTCCTACACCCAATTGATACGCCTTCACTGCTGCGCGACCCCCTTTACCATCCAGCCTCTCCGATCGACTCCACTATAGGAAGCCTCAAGCTACTAATCATGGCCGTCGCGGTACATGGGTTTATCGTCCTGCTCTTCGCAACCCTAAACGATCTGATGGGCGAGAAGGGGGACTACAAAGCACCGGAACGAGTCATTGTGCAAGTTATCGATGTACCACCACCGCCGCCGCCAACTCCATTGCCAGTCGACGAGTCGATTGAGGAAGTCATAGCACCAATACCACCTGACTTCGTTCCCAAGGATCCAACGCCCCCTAAGCCAAGAACAAGCAAACCTGTGAATCCGAAGAAGCCCAAGAAGCCGCGCATCATCAAGAAGCCGGAGCCAACTCTGGATTTGCCGGATCCTGTGGCCCCACCACCGAGGCGGCGTATTGCGGGACTCGATTTCGCGTCAACAGCAACAGGGGGCAAGGGGCCTGCGTTCGCGACCGGCTCCACGAGAATGGGGGATACAGGCACAACCGCAATCGATCCCAACATTGCCAAGCAAGAGCCCGTCGGACAAGAGGGGACTCGCCATGGCAAAGGGGCGGGCACAGGCAAGACTTCAACTCGAGAGCAGCGCATAGCGCTCAACATTCCAACGCGCGATTCGGTCTTCGTAAAACCCAAACGCAAAAAGCCAAGCAAACCACCCTATCCAACAACACTGAAGGCTCAAGGCATCGAAGGCGACGTGCAAGTGCGCGTAACGATCGACACCAAAGGCAAGGTGACAAAGATTTCCATTCTCAAAGGGTCAGGGCACAAGGCCTTTGACCTTGCTGCCAAGAGCGCCGCAGCGATAGAGACCTTCACACCCGCTACGCGAGACGGAAAAGCCGTCACCTACACACTCTCATACAGTTACCGATTTCGAATTGAGGAGAACTAGCATGTCTAGCCATCGCATCGCCACCAGAGCACTTTGTCTCGCACTTGTAGGGGCCGTGAGCGCCTGCACCATTCGGGATGATTCTACTCGATCCAACCAAATCGAAGGACTGCGAATCTTAGCACTCGCGTCCGAGCCCGCCGATCTCGTGCAAGGAGAAAGCGCGACGTTCAGTGCTCTTGTCTTCGACGAAGAAGAGCGCAGGGTTAGCTATCAGTGGTCTTGGTGCCTGTCTCGGGGAAGTTCTGAGGAAGGCTATCTATGCAACATCTCGGAATCTGATTTGGAGAGAGCATGGACAGAACTCGATTCCGGTGTCGAATTACCGCCCTACGACCTCGGTACCGCAGAGACGGCCTCCTTCGAGGCGTTCTTTGAGCCCGACCAAGCCTTTGGTCTCTGTGAAATTCTTAGCCGCGACACGTCCGAACCGGAGCTTGAACTCTTTACATGTCTATCAAGCCTAGCGCTCAGCGTTGAGCTCACAGTGACGGCAGGCTCCGATCAAATCGTCGCGATCAAGGACGTTCCCATCCTAGTTGTTGGAGATGAACGAAATCAAAACCCCGTTATCGGAGCGAATTTTACGCGAACGCTTCGGAACGGTGTAGAGCTTGGAGCGACTGCCCCATTTCAACTGGAAGGAATCTATGATGTCGTCGCAGACGTTGATGAGACGCAAAGCGAAACATTTTTGCCGGCTGCTCGAGAGGGCCTGCCGCCACCAGAACCACGAGGAGAGTCGCTTTTCCTGAGTTGGTTTGTGACCGTTGGCTCTACGCATCGCAAAGGCGAGCAACGAAGCTCGTACTTTGACACAGGCTCCATCGAATCTCTCACGGAGAACATCTGGGATATGCCATTCGAACTGGAGGACACAAATGCTCGCCTCTTCTTAGTTCTCCGCGATGAGCGAGGCGGTACGAGCTGGATCGAACACACCTTCAGACTAGAGGGGCAATAGATGGCTTGTCGCAATCCCATCTTGTTCGCGCGCTTCGCATTGGTCGTCCTGTTCTTGGCCGCCGCAATTCGGACGCCGCATGCGCAAGGAACCCCTGAAGATGAACCTCCACCGGTGCCGCGTGCTGATGAGAAGCTCACACCACCAACATTGAAAAGAGACATGCAGCCCGTATACCCGGACAGGGCAAAGGAAGAAGGCATTGCTGCAGAGGTACTGCTCGACATTGATATCGATGCCGCTGGGCTTGTCGAAAACGCCAGGGTCGTGAAGGGCGCAGGACCACAGGGCTATGGCTTTGACGACGCGGCTGTTATTGCTGCAAAGCAACTCCTC
>JAESTW010000734.1 GCA_016763395.1 Kofleriaceae bacterium | reverse complement strand
GGTATGGCAATCGTTCCCGAGCGATGGTGAACATAAATGAAGGTTGGGTCTATCTGCCTATTGTCGGATATCGACTGAATCGAATCCACGGGAATTGATATCTCGGTTTTGCCCCGCGACGAGACTGTTAGCTTGTCATTCAGTTCAAAATGCACTTTCCTAGCGGAACATTCGGCAAGAGATAGGCCCAGAAACAGTATAGCCAGCAGGCCTCCGACAAGTGCGGAACTCAGTGCAATCATTCCGCAAATACCAAGACAGCCGAGCCACAGTACCAGTAACATTGGTCTCTGGATTCTCGCCGATGAGTACGTGAGCTTCTGTCCGAGCCCTTGTCTATTGCTGGAATTCATAAATTTTCACCCGCTAAAAGTATCACTGAGCAGCCCCCGAATAAGCAAACCTAAAGCCTAGGATAGCGCAGACTTCGTGCCACAGCTGCAGCGCTTTTGATTTATGGTACGTTCCAATTCTGGGGACCCATGATAGATGCGAGGGCCGACGCGTTGCAACCACCGGTTGATCTGCAACTCTGCGTCGGATTCCATGCACTTGGGAGTATTCCTGCCCCACGTTTATTGCCAGATTTAAGTTAAAACCTTGCTTGTCGAGCCGACACTGGCAGACAATTGCCGTCGATGGTAGCGCCTGTAAATCCCGGAGACATTCTCGCGGATAAGTATCGAGTAGACACTATTTTGGGTATCGGTGGAATGGGCGTCGTGGTGTCTGCTGAGCATATTGAACTCAGCCAAAAAGTCGCAGTGAAATTCATGCTGCCGACCATGCTCGACAACGAAGAAGCGGTGGAGCGTTTTCTTCGCGAGGCTCGGGCTGCGGTGCGATTGCGCAGTGAGCATGTCGCTAGGGTCTTGGATGTCGGCAGGCTGGACAACAACGCGCCCTACATCATCATGGAGTTTCTCGAGGGTGAGGATCTCTACGACTACATTAGGAAATACGCCCCCTGTTCTCCAGCCACGGCTATCGACATAATCTTGCAAGCTTGTAAAGCAATGGCCGAGGCGCATAGTCTGGGAATCATTCATCGCGATCTCAAGCCTGCAAACTTGTTTATGTCCCACCGTCCGGATGGTTCACAGCTGGTAAAAGTCTTAGACTTTGGAATTTCGAAGCTACTCGAAGAATCCAACGGCGTGTGCAAAACTAAAACCTCGGTAGCGCTGGGTTCACCCGCTTACATGAGCCCTGAGCAAATGCGCTCGGCCAAGCATGTAGACAAGCGAGCTGATATTTGGTCGCTCGGAGCAATTCTGTACCAAATGCTGAGTAAATCTCTTCCTTTTGAGGCAGAGTCGCCACCAGAGATGTTCGCAAAGGTACTCGGGGACGATCCAACACCGCTGCAATCGGTAGTGCCAGACATCGACCCTGACTTGGCAGCCATAGTTCACATGTGCTTGGCCAAAGACCGCAATGAGCGATTTGCGTCGGTCTCACAATTTGCCAAAGCGCTTGCGCCCTTCGGTGATGAGAATGCGGTCAGTCTGGCCATTTCGATAGCCAACGTCGAAAACGACCACTCGGAGCCCCCGCCACGCGCCAGCACCAGCACCAGTGACAGTGAGGACGGTGAGGACGGTGTTGGTGAGGCTGTGGTAGCAGTCACGGCGCAAATGGGCGTGAACGCTAAGAGTAAGGCCAATACGGTTACTACACATTCAAACAGCACCGGACAAATTGTCGCAGAAGGCCTTGACCCAATTGAGCCGGCACTGACAAATCGCACCAAGATGTATTGGGCTGGTGGCGCGATTGCGCTGACCGCCGCTGTACTGCTATTTACGCGCATGAGTGGAGGCAGCGATAGCAACGAAGTCAATTCGGCTGCAGCTACTCCGATTGCACCAGAGGCAATTGTGGTCCCTGTGGTACCACCTGTAGAAACAACACCACAGCCACTTGCGGCCATCGATGCAGGTATCCCAGAAGCGAACGTTCCGGACGCTCAAACTCCGGACGCGCAGTCGCCGGACGCAACTCAGCGTTTGGCCAAGCCAACCAAGACTGGACGCCCGCGAAGGCCAAAGAAGCCCGACAAGCTGCCAGTTGAACCGAAGAAGCCCAAAAAACCTGTAGATGCTGATCCTTTCGGCACCATGCAGTAAGCAATATCTCCATGCAAGTAACACCGATAGCAACTCTACGTACTGTACTCTTGGCGGCTCCGATAGTCGTAGCCCCAATAGTCGTAGCCCCAACAGTCGTCTACGCTCAAGACAACGCGGCAAACAAAGCGGCCGCACAGGGACTCTTCGACGAGGCCATGCGACTCTTTGGACAGGAAGACTTCAACTCGGCCTGCAAAAAGTTCGAGGCAAGCCTAGAGCTGGTCGAAGGCGTCGGCACCCGAGGTAAACTCGCAGAGTGCTACGAGAAAATCGGACGCACAGCGAGCGCCTGGGCGGCCTACCGCGAAGTCGCAGTTCTTGCAGGGCGAACCGGACAAACTCGCAGACAGGAAGTTGCAGCAGAGCGGGCAGAGAAACTGAAGCCTCTTCTTTCTTATCTGACCATCTCGCTGCGCGCAGATTCGGACACTCCTGGACTGAAGATGACTCGCAATGGCTCGCCCGTAGTCTCAGGTAGTTTTGGTACTCCCATCGCTGTCGATCCTGGAAGCTACGAGATCGTCACGAACGCGCCGGGATACGAAACCCAGAAAATTAGCATTGACGTCGGTGTCACCTCCTCACAAAGTATCATTATCGATGGGCTCATTCAGAGCAGCGTAGATACCAGCAACACCGATTTGACTCAGACAACGATGAGTCCTCCGGGAGACGAGAGCACTGGCAAACTGATTGGGCTAGCGACCGTTGGTGTTGGCACCCTCACGGTATTTGGTGGCGTATTTCTCGGGCTCAGCGCCAAGAGCGACTACAACAGCGCATTTGATAGCAATGCCTGTGATAGCAACAACCAGTGCACTCCTGCCGGAAAAAAGACGGTGGAAGATGCTCGAAGTAAGGCAAACATCGCCACCATACTCTCTGTGTCCGGCTTCGCGATCGCCGGTGTCGGAACGTATCTGTGGTTTCGCTCTCGAAATAAAGAGCAGGAGCAGCAGGCGGTACACCTCGTGCCGACAATAACGACCGAATCTACTGGCCTCTCGATTCTCGGACAATTCTAAATGGGTTCTTTAGATTGGGCGCCAATTGCCTGTACCGGCATTCTTCTCCTCTCGGGGTGCGCCCAGATTCTGGGTATCGATGACAATGTTGGTGCGAAGAGCGAGGTCGCTGATGCAGCATCGATACCCGACGCGACTACCGATGCCGCTTCTACCCCGGACGCTGGCTTGCCCTTTTGTGTCGACAACACAATTCCCGTCGGCACTAGCAACGTCAATACAGAGCTAGGCGGAACTGATGATTTCGCCCCCAGCTGTACCAGCGGCACTGGCAACGACCAAGCCTTCTTGTGGAAAGCTCCGGTTACCGACTACTACGTCTTCGATACCGTGGGTTCCAACTTCGACACGGTCTTGTCTCTGCAAACCACATGCGAAGCGAACAGTGAAATAGCATGTAACAACAACCGAGGTGCAGAATCTATCTCGGAACTTGTCCGCAAGGTTGAGGCCAATGATGCTCTTGTAGTGATTGTCGACGGATTTGCTGGTTCACAAGGAGTTGGCAAAATTAATATCGAGCGAGTCTCTTGTCCGGACGAGGATCTTGAGGGACAAACCGGTTTTCCCCTCGTACAAACCACGATCAATGCTGGCGATGACAACACCAGCGTCTGTGGAGGCGCGGGTTTCCCGGACAGAGCATATCACTGGGTGGTACCAGAAGACGGTCTTTGGGCTTTCAACGCCACCGCAGCTGGCTTTGCTACGACAATTGCCGTGCAGGACGGTCCGCGTTGTCAAGACGAGCTTTTGGGCTGTAGCACTAGCTCGGGCCCAGAGTTGCATTCCGAAGTTG
>JAESTW010000733.1 GCA_016763395.1 Kofleriaceae bacterium | reverse complement strand
GCTCGGACAAGGTTTGGCTAACTCAACGAGGCTGCATCCGGATGCGGTGGCTCGCAGTTTGGAGATTGTCCGGGGATTTAGGACGATACTGGATACGCATGAGCTTGAGCGAGTTGGCTGCGTCGCAACGCAAGCGCTGCGTGAGGCTGAGAACCGCGACGACTTTATCGTGCCTGCTGAAGAGATACTCGGATGTCCGATAGAGCTCATCGCGGGCGAGCGTGAAGCGACTCTTGTGTCTAGAGCTGTGTTTGAGAGTTTTCCTAAGTTGTGTGAAGGCAAGACACTGACGGTAGATGTTGGTGGCGCCTCAACTGAGTTTGTACTGAGTGAAAACAGCAGTGTTCAGTGGGTGCGAAGCCTTCCTATTGGAGCGGTGAAACTCACCGAGGCCGCGCTGCAATCGGATCCGCCGACTGTGGCGGAGGTCGGACAGCTGATGGAAGCCATTGACGCAGCAATTGGCGAATTGCCGCTGCCATCTGATGTCAAGGTTATCGGCAGTGCTGGCACCGCAACAACGATCGCTAGTATTGCGCTAGAACTGGCCGGTTACGAGCCTGAGCGCATTCACGGCCACACCTTGAGCGCCGATTCTGTCCGCGAGATCTTAGAGAGTCTTCTCCGGCAAAGCGTAGCGGAGAGAAAGGCTGTGATTGGGCTAGAAGAGCGAAGGGCCGACGTTATTGCCGCCGGAATCGCCATTTACTCCCGTGTTCTCACTCGCACAAACGCCGACGACTTCACGATCGGTAACCGCGGCCTGCGCTGGGGCCTTGCCTACGAGGTAGCCGGACAGAGTACGACTACACAGAAATCGGCTGCACAGAAATCGGCCGGAGAATAGATGACCGATCTAAACCTCAATGCCTTGCGGCTCTTTGTAAAGGTTGTCGAGGCTGGCAGTTTCGTCGGCGCTGCCAAGGCGCTCGGCATCCCCAAAACCACAGTAAGTCGCAGGTTGTCCGAGCTTGAGGCTCATTTGGAAGTGCGCCTCTTGCAGCGAGATTCGCGAAGGCTCTCCCTGAGCCCAGAGGGAACTCGCTTCTACAGCCGCTGCCAGAAGATTATCTCGGACATCGATGACGCTGTTCTGGAGCTTTGTGAAGGCGCGAAAACTCCAGGAGGCCCACTACGGGTTACCTGTTCTCCACTTGTCGGCGAATCCTTTTTGGGAGAGTGGTGTCTTGAGTACTTGCAAGAGTTTCCCAATGTGAACCTTGAACTCTGTTTCCTCGGACGAAAGACCGACCTTATCGAAGAGGGTTTTGATGTTGCAATCCGAGCAGGAATTCCCGCAAGTTCCAATCTCATCGCCCGCAAGTTCACCAAGGTCTCGCAATACCTGTGTGCAAGTCCAACGTACCTCGAAACGCACAGTGCGCCACAAGAACCGACAGATCTGTCCGAGCACAATTGCATTTCCTACACGCAAATCGAGCACGCGCGCCTTGGATTCTGCACAACGAAGCCGGTGATTCGCAGCGAATTGATGTCTCTGGCGCTGTTCTTGCCAACAGTTACCCTTTGGTGCTGACCGCTTGCAAGGCCGGACATGGCATCGCCAGTATGCCGGCCTTTCTCTGTTGTGAAGGGCTGAGAAGCGGTGACCTGGTTCGCGTCATGCCAGAGTGGCTGCAGTCGCCGCACTGGATTTTTGCGCTCTATCCGAGCCGTGAGAATTTGTCTATTACTGTGGCGAGCTTCTTGGATTTCTTGAGTCGCAAGTTTAGCGAGAGTGACAACTGGTCGTAGGACGACGGTGACCAGGCTGGGTTGGCGGCAATGCTAACATCGCTGCAGGTCCCTATTGGCTCCGACTTATTGCTTCAAGCGAACGAACTGATGCTTGCGAAATCGATCGGGCAAAGAGGCTTGATCTAAAAAACGAAACTCGATGCAATTTCTGGCTTGGGTCATATCGTCGGCTACGTGTGTACGGTGCACACAATGCCCAGCCATGAGCAGTAGGTCGCCTGCGTTAAGCTGCACTGCCTCGGTGGGGAGTTTGCGCCATGATGCTTTCGGGTTGTTGAGTTGTTCTGGCGTGAGTAATTCGCTTGGTGAGTCAACGAGTAGTTCGATACTAGGAGCATTGAGCCCGCAGGATTCTAAGGGTACCCATGCCGTTAGCATGTGGGCCAACGATCCGGACGTATTAGTTGAGTTGGCCATGAAGTCGACGCCACAAGCGCCGTCCTGGTGCCAACTGTGGGGCGTTTGGTACGCCGGGCGTTGCGATGGAGGGAACTGAGTACGAAGCCAGCATAAATCCAGATCGCACACAGGCTCTCGTAATGTTTCGTACAGAAAGGGAGCAAGCCTTTGCTCAATATCGTCAAAAATACTTCGCCATTGGGGGCTGATATCTACGTTCATGGAAGCAGCGGTCGCTGCAAATCTCGTGATGCCAGGCGGAAGGTTTGCGCCCACGTCCGCAAGACCAAATTCGGCTAGTGCTTCAAGCGCGGAGAGCTGTGATCGTCGGACCGATTGTTTGTAAGCAAGAAGAAGCTCCGTACAAACAGCTTGCTGGATAATATTGAAGCAGGGCTTAGACACTAGGGATTGTTCCGATTAGATTGACAGTCGGTGAGCTGGCCACGCTGGTCGTAGATGAGCTGTTTCACGCCGAGTATGATATCCCCATACCACGGCCAATACAATATCGGCTCACAGAGTGGGATGCAGCGTCCCATTTTTGCGTCTTTTCAGAACGCCGAGAGGGATTTAGTTTAGTGGCAGCTAAGGAAGGCTACAAAACATGTCAGTACAAACACGAAGAACCGTTACCCGTCTAGTTTCACAATCCGCATTGTCCGCAGTATTGCTACTCTCGCTGGGCGCTTGCGATGACGACTCTAGCGATCTAGAAACCAAACAAGAATTCCTCGCATGCGACACGGAAGTTCCGCTCGCCGATGCGAATCCCAATTATCCATGGACCGCCAATGCGATCACTCTGGTATCGGAGAAGATGTCCGACGGCGTCTTTGCTGTGTACGACGAGCGAGCAGCGCAGCTTGAAGCTATGGGAATCCCGCTGGCAACCAGTGGCGGGTTTGTGATTGGCGACGACGGCGTGCTGATTGTTGAGACAATGCTCAACCGTCGTCTCTTCTGCCAAGTAATCGATCTAGTAAAAGCAGAGACGGACAAACCTATCTTGTATGCAGTGAACACTTCCCATCACGGAGATCACAGCTACGGGAATGCCTTTTTGCCAGAGGATGTTCAAATTGTTCAACATCGTGAAACCGTGGACTTTATTGGAAATGCGATGGCTTTTGCCGGTGACAAGGCCTTTATGGAAGGTGCCTTCGGCGCCGATCAGGGAATTGACGAAATCACAGCAACCGCTGCGGACATCGTTGTGCCGGACACTGGTTGGTCGGTCGATCTAGGTGGCAAAAATGTGACAGTGGACTTTCATGGCTTCGCACAAACTGGTGGTGATGTTTTTATCCACGCGGTGGAAGCTGATGTGCTTTGGGTTGGAAATGCTGTTGTTGCTGCTTCGCCGGCAATCCCATGGCTACTGGATGGTCATGCAGTGGAAGTTCACGCAACCTTAGAAACCGTTGCACAGACACTAACTGACACCACAACTGTGGTCTATGGACACGGCGCTCCTGTCCGGGGCACCAATTCACTGACCTTTTCTGTCGACTACTTAACAGCACTAATTGATGGAGTGCGCACAGGAGTGATGGCGAACTCTACAATAGATGAAGTTGTTGGAGAGCTTGAGATATCGATGGCATCGTTTCAAGGGTATGCTCTTTGGGGTTGGGTACACCAATCGATTAACGTTCCCAATACATTCGCAGAACTTCAGCTCTAAACAAAATACCCAATCCGCGCCATCAACACATAGGACAACCATGAAACGAACACTTCCAGTCATCGCCAATAATCGCCCCACAAAAGAAACACTGGAAAAGGGCAAAGAATACTACTTTTGCACCTGTGGACGTTCCAAGAACCAACCCTTTTGCGATGGATCGCATGTCGGTACCAGCTTCTCGCCACTTGCATTCACCGCAGAGGAAAGTGGTGATGCATTTCTCTGTGCATGCAAGCACACCAAGAATGCGCCCTTTTGCGATGGTAGCCACAAGGCCTTCACTGCCGAACAAGTCGGACAAGAAGGCCCAGGGGTGTCCGCTGAATAAGCCCCGGACGCGATGCCGATTGCACAACCTACTCCAGAAGAACCCAATGTCGCGTTTATCCATGAATTGGCACGACATGGCTTGAGCAAGCTCGGACACCACGGTCCCATGACATCCATGGGAGTTCCGCGGGACTTGCTGCCCAAGTGGGATGACTTGCAAATCATGGTGGCGCAGATGGCCCGCAAGCCACTTATGGAGGACGTAGCGGTAGGAACAGAGCTCATCATCGGCCCCGAGGCCAAAAAGCCTTTGCAGCTAGATATCCCCCTCTTTGTCTCGGACATGAGTTTTGGCGCACTCTCCGAGGAGGCGAAGGTTTCACTGGCAAAAGGAGCACAATTGGCCGGAACCGGTATTTGCTCGGGTGAAGGTGGAATGCTGCCCGAAGAGCAAGAGAGCAATGCTCGGTATTTCTACGAGTTGGCGAGCGCAAAATTCGGCTATAGCGAAGAGCATCTAAGCAAGGTGCAGGCATTTCACTTCAAAGGCGGACAAGGCGCAAAAACCGGCACCGGTGGACATCTTCCGGGTGCCAAAAACCAGGGTAAGATATCACTTGTACGAGGAATCGAGTCCGGACAGCCGGCAATCTCGCCTCCCACCTTTGCCGATCTGAGCACAACGAAAGAGTTTCGAAATTTCGCTGATCGCGTACGAGAAGTCTCTGGTGGCATTCCTATCGGATTCAAACTGAGCGCAAACCACATCGAGCGTGATGTTCAGTTCGCGCTCGACGCCGGAGCCGACTACATTATTTTGGACGGACGCGGCGGCGGTACAGGCGCGGCCCCAGTGATATTTCGCGACCACATTAGCGTGCCCACTATTCCCGCTCTAGCCCGCGCTCGGCGACATCTGGACAAGCAAGGGGCCAGTGGACGCGTGACCCTCATTATTACCGGAGGCTTGCGGACACCAATCGATTTTGTAAAAGCCCTTGCTCTAGGCGCAGACGGAGTCGCCTTATCAAACAGCGCTATGCAAGCAATTGGCTGTGTGGGAGCTCGAATGTGTAACACCAACAATTGCCCGGCCGGGATTGCTACACAGAAGCCTGAGCTGCGAAAGAGGCTCAATGTCGATGTCGCTGCCGAAAGGTTGCACCGTTTCTTCGATGCCTCCGTATCACTCATGCAGATCATGGCGCGTGCCTGCGGACACGACAAACTCAGCGGCCTCAACAAGGACGACCTAGCAACCTTTCACCACCCGATGGCACGACTGTCCGGCGTCTCGTACTCGGGGTTCGACTTCGAGTAGCGCCGCTCCTTGGCTAAACGCCTCTATAGTCTAGCTTTGACGCCGGCGCCATAAAGTGACGCTGACGGCTAGCGCTAGGGCGCCGTTAATGAAGGCGGACAGATAGACAACAAAGGTCGAGGGGAGTTGCAGCTCTTCAACTTCTGATGGGTCGAGACTGAATGCGTCGGCAAAGGTTTGAGTAAGACTTATCGCGGTAGCCGGAAAGCCTGTGGTCAGGCTCAGATATGAGGCAGCCTCTACAGAATCCCATGCCGCTACAACCACGATAGATGCCATTATAGGCACGACCCAAAGCACGCCAATGGACAGCCAAAACAGCCGGGGTTCCAGCAGCTCACGCAACCCCTGCCACCATGCCAATACACTGGCAAAAATGAACCAGGGTAGCAACAAAGACTCGGCGCCCACCGCAGAACTAGAGAAACTCTCACTTCCTATCTCAAAGAGACCTATCAGGGCGATTCCTGTAAACATGGCATAGAAGACGACTAACCACTGGCTAGAGGCTTCGTCGCTTGTGAAGTGAAGGCGTTTATTGTTGCGTGCAGCTCGCCTCGCTCCCTTGATTGCATTGGCTTTGTCCGGTGTGGTGCTCATGCACAGAAATGCACACATGCCAAAGCTGAAGAGGAAAAACATCGAAAACACCATGATCGTACTTGCTGCAACAGCGCTGTTTTCCCCTTCCGTCTCCATATCCAGAAAGGCGATTTCGTGTCCGACCTGGGACCACAGGCTACCTACGATGAGGACTAACAAAGTACCGAAGAGCAGTGTAGCCATGGGTTTGCTAATCGCGTGCAGTCGCTCATTGCGCCACTTTCGAGTTGTTGCGGTGAACAAAACAAAAATGAACATCGACTGAACGCACAATGTAATCAGTAAGAGGGGAACGGGAATCCCGAAAAACATCTCGGACTGCGGGCTTGCCATTGCCAACTCTGGGCCGAGCAAGGTTTGGAGCGCTGTATCTGCTGTAAAGTGGCCGAAGAGCGAAGCACCTCCCAGTTTGCCAATGCCGGGCAGAACGAAATACAGGACAATGATGATGAAGCGAGCCGTCATGCCCGCCCTTCTCGGATTTTTGGCGAGCAAGCCGGCCACAAACCCTGTCAAATGGTACAGCGTCACCGTCAGAAACAAAAACAAGTACATCTCTAGTACTTCCAGAAATGGCATTTCACCAGCAACAACCGCATACAAGGCAAACGGCAGGGTGACAGCGAACATGAAGTGCTCGCGAATGGAGAGGCCCAGCAGGTAGCCTATGGTCTTGTCCGCGGGACTCATAGGCGTCATGCGCTGATAGTCCATATGCCCCTCAAGACGGTTCTCGGCCACTCCTGAAGCGATTGCGCCAGTCCCCAAAAAGAGCAAGAAGAAGAGTTGCATGTAGTAGATGGGGGTAAAAGCCCAACGTGCAGCGATTACAGAGGAGGTTATCTCTCGCTCCGTGGCGACCAAGTACACGATTCCGTACACGAAGAATGAAATCACGGCGGTGATCACAGCAACGGTGACAGCGGCCTTGGGGCGCAAGCGACGGCGGACGCCTGCGATGACCAGTGGGTTGTGCCACGGCAACAGTGGCATGCGACAACTTCTCACTAGAACACTTCTCACACTCACTAGGAAACCTCCTCCACACCAAGTTGCATGAAGATGTCTTCGACGTCAAATTGCCGCTCGTATATACCGCAGATAGGAACTCCCTTTTGCACGAGTGTTACTAGCAGTGAAGCGATCCAGTCTCGGTCGTTGTCAAAAGTACAGTGAAGCTTCATAGAATCGTTGCTATCCCGCGTGATGTCCGAGACCCCATTGTCGGACAATATCTCGTCAACGTCGTCACTGTGGCGAAGAAGTTCGATGGTGAGCTGTTTCTTCGGCGCCAGCTCATCGATGACGTCTTGCAGTTTGCCACTCACGCGCAGATGACCTTGTTCCATGACTCCAATGCTTGTGCAGAATGCGGACAACTCGGTCAATATGTGCGACGAAATCAGAACAGTTTTGCCACGTGCCGCCAACCCGCGAAAGATGTCCCGCAAGTCCATTCTAGCTTTGGGATCGAGACCACTGGCCGGCTCATCGAGTATCAAAAGCGGCGGATCATGCAGCAGTGTCTTGGCAAGTGTGATGCGTTGTTTCATGCCCCGCGATAGGCCTTTGCACAAGGCGTCACTTTTGATGTCCAGGTTCACCAAGGAGATACAGTAGTCGATGCGCTCTCGGCGTTTGTCCGCGGGAATCCCGTAGGCAGCGGCATAGAGTTCGAGAAATTCCCATACCTTCAACTCTTCATCTACAGGCGCAAAGTCCGGCATGTACCCGAGTTGTGCCTGCGCTAAACGAGGAGACTCTTCCAAGTCGATCCCAGAAATTTTAACTCTGCCGAATGAGGGCTCTTGCAACCCGGCCAAGACCCGCATCATCGATGTCTTGCCAGCACCATTGGGACCAATCAGACCAAAGACTTCTCCTGCGGGAATCTCCAGGTTGACGTTGACCACCGCGTGTACGTCGCCATAGTCTACGTTCAAGTCGGACACAGAGATCATCGGCACACCATCAGTAGACATGCCGGATTATAGCCACAACTCAGCTGATGCGACCCACTCCATGCCGCCTGACGCAGAGAGGTCGCCTTTGCTCCGCCTAAAATTCCCTAAGTACCTGAAGTTAATCGGTTGTCACCAAGATCCCGATATGGCCGATCCCCTTGCTAGTGGCTACTTGAGCTAGGCTAGCGGCCCCATCGAATTCCCAAATCAGGTAGCTTCGCTAAACTCAAATGGATCTGAGAAAATATCGGAGAGAGAGGCACCGCCGAGATAGGCGAGTTTCTTGGTCTTCTTGACCATCGCCGGATGTCCGCAGAGAAAGACTCGATAGCCCTTTAGAGATTTGTGCTCAGCCAGAGCGAGGTCTGCTGCGCGCCCAAGGAGTAGATCTTCTGGAGCGTCCTGATCAACACAGGGTGAGTAATATAGCTGCTTGTTTTCCGCGGCGAGAGTTCGCATCTCGGCGCTAAAGTAGACACCGCTCGCGTTGGTACTGCCGTGAAAGAGATAGATAGGCCCTTCGTGTTTGGCTGCAAGAGCGGCGCGAATTATCCCGAGAAGGGGGGCAAAACCGGTTCCTGTTCCAATTAGAAGCAAGGGCTGCTCTGGCCGTCCGGGAATGTAGAAGCAGCTGCCACTTGGCCCACGCACCTCCACGCTTTCTCCAACCGTGAGTTCATCGAACAAAAACGAACTCATACGTCCCTCTTTGATCCGTCCGACGTGAAGTTCGAATCGTTTGCAGGAACTCGTATCACTTGCAATCGAGTAACTACGGATCAACCCGTCACTTCGGCGCAGGTTTAGAAATTGTCCCGACTCGTAGCACATCTCCTCTTGACTCTCGAATACCAGCCGGACAATGTCAGGCGCGAGTCTGTCTTTTGCGACCAACTTGGCCTCTATAAAAAGTCCACCTTCGCCTTCCAGAGAAACTCTTAGATCGGCGTCACCACACTCTCTCGGCTTGCATTGACAAGCCAAGAAATAGCCTTGCGCAGCGAGGGTCTCTTTGACACCACGCTGAGCTGTAGCCCCAGGATTACCGCTCTCGCAATGAATCATGCAGGTTTGGCAAACCCCGTTTTTACAAGAGGAAGCCACATCAACACCGTGCCGAAGCAATGCTTCAAGCACCGTGTCATCATCATGGAGCGGGACCTCAGTGTCTTGATATAGTAGTTTGGCCACAGCGCTACTTGTTCAGAACGTCACTACGGACGCTCTCTGCTATGGCAGCGACTTCACCGATCAGCTCGTCAGCGACACCCAGCTCCGAAAGAGCCTTACCGAGATCTTCAACGACAGCATCGAAATGCGAGTCATTGAGTCCCATATTCAAGACCATGTTTTTGTGGCCTTCACGCATATCGAGTCCGCTGTAACTACTGGGACCACCACAGACCATCGTCAAAAAGGACTTTTGCTTTGCGTGTTGCGACTCCATGTCGATGTCTTCAAAGAAGCGCGAAATGCGGTCGTCGGTTAGAACGATTCGGTAAAAAACGTCAACAGCAGCAGACATTGCGGGCTCGCCGCCGATTTTCTCAAAAAGTGTTTGGCTCATATACTTCCTTCTAAATAGTGTAATTTCAACTAGATAACGCATGTGAGAGGCTTTCTCTCTTAATGCGCATCTTACATACTTATTATGATACAGTTTTGGGTTCAATGTCGAGCGTAAATGGTTTTTTAATTGGAATTGCTTAGATTATGCAACTCACGCGCTACACCGATTATGCCCTCCGGGTGCT